>REEA01000004.1 GCA_007695305.1 Bacteroidia bacterium | reverse complement strand
ATCCGACAAGGAAAGGTGAACGGTAGTAAACTTTTCGGTACCGGGTGGCTGGGCCAAAAACTACCCCCATGCCACTTTCACGGTAATTCACAAGGAGAATTATCTGAAGTTTATTACCCCAAAGGACTTTTCATAAGTGTATGCGTGGTGTCATGACAATCATGATGCCCGGTAATGCATCATTCCGTTGGGAAGCAAAATCAAATACATACTTTTATTATTTTTTTGTATCTTTGCGCGCACAATTCTCAAATTGTTTATTCACCAAAGTGATTTTACATGCGATAACGATTGAGAGCTTTGTTTTACTTCTTGGTGTTATTTTTATTCCTTATTGAAGGAAGTTTTAATTTAGTCTGCCAAAATAGTTATTAACCGGCAGCATTTGTTCGACCACCTACCGGTTTCTTCACCGGAAAATGCAGTAATTTCTGCAAACTTTTTCTCTTTTTCTCAACTTGCATTGGCTTTTTGAAGCTATGACTCTGCGTATTAATCTGTAAACAATACACTATTGTATTACAGAATATTATGCGCGGAAGGTCTTAGATTCATTCAATCGCTGCATTGTGCATTTAACCTGTTATAACCCATAAAAAACGGAAATGATCTATCTCAGTGAAAAACAAAGCAAAAAGAATCATCATCAGGCCTGCTTTGGCTTCGAACTTATGAACATTAACAAACCCTTAATCAGTCATTCAGAATTGCATATTAGAGAAGCCCTCTCGTGGCATCAGTTATTATTAAACGCTCTCAGCAACTATTCAATTGATTTTCATGCTGAAATCAGAATGAGGAGACAATTTTCTTCAGATGGTATTAACAAACCGTCTATCGGTATTGCGATCCTGTTTTTTGTAACCGGCAATACAGCAGCCGAGGCAAATGAGAAGGCCTCCGCTTTGCATAAAGACATGCTGCATATTTTTCAGACCGATAACAGGCAAACAAATAACATGTATCTTTTCGCAGCCATCGAAACCGAGGAACACCTCGACCGGATAACTACAGTGCCGGTTAGCTGCCGTACATTTGATTACCGGCGAAAGGAGGTTCAATACAAACCTCTGTCTTCCGACTTTGGGTTCAGAAAGCAAAGTTACCACTCTGAACGCATAGCTAACATACCCGCATTCTTTAGTCCTGATTTGTCAGCCATAAACAAGCTTGCCAGACACATGGCGCATTCATCACTTTTTCTTGACTTAAAACTACAGCTAAGGCCAGTAAGTCTTCCAGATCATGAGCTGGCAGCCCTGAAAAAGATCAGCGAAACCCACATCCTGGTTGACGAGTTGTTTTCAAAACAGGAAAAAGAGACTTATGAAAGCCAGTTGCAGCATTTCTTTGAAAGCAAAACAAGTCACTTTCTTTTTCACGTAAGCCTCACAGTGTCAGAATCGGATAGCCCGGGACAAGCCCTGCACAACCAGATTGCCGATACTTTTTTTGGGAACATCCTGAATGTTGAAATTTGTTCTGAAGAGAACAGCTTCTTCATGGAGGAAACCACAAAATACCAATTCAGGGCATTGTTGCCATATATTTACCCTGGAAAGTTTGTACGGCAATGCTTTCGTTTGCCACTTGTCAACGGTGAGATCATTGACTGGTTTTCAAACAAAGCGGATATCTTTAATTATCAACCGATTAACATGCCTGATGATGGGGTGCTGATGGGAATGAAACGAGAACCATCCAAGGATCGAGAAGTACGGATGACCCGCAAGGAACTGGCACAGCATGTTTACATATTGGGGCAAACAGGTGTTGGAAAAACCACCCTGCTGCAAACCATGATCATGGATCAGATTATGAGTGGTGATGGCTTGTGTGTGGTTGATCCGCACGGCGACCTGGTAGCTGGCATACAAAAGATGATCCCGTTTGAACGATTACAAGATGTGGTGTATTTTGACCCCACCGCAAACACCGACATCAGGATCAACATCCTGGAATGGCATCCGCACTTCCCTGAGCAGAAGACCTTTATCTTCAACGAACTGATACGCATCATTGGTGAGTTGTATGATCTTGATCGTGTTGGCGGACCCATGTTCGAGCAATGTTTTAAAAATGCATTGCTTATGGTTATGGAAGTACGGGGTACCCTGCACGACTTTTATCGGTTTTTTCTTGAAAAAGCATACAGGGATAAACTGATAGAATGGTCGAAGCTTAAGACTAGCGTAGATTTTTTCAAAACCCAGTTTCGGTTAACCGGAGAGTATTCTTTCGAAAACTGGGTTTCATACATTACGAGCAAAGTGAACCGTTTTGTACAGGACGATTTCATTGCTCCCATTATCAGAGAGAACAAGAGCAACATCAGTTTTCGCCACATCATCGACAGTAAAAAAATCCTGCTTGTCAGGTTGCCCAAAGGCCGGCTTGGCAGCGACGGGGTCAAGTTTATCGGCACACTGCTGTTCAATCGCATCATCATGGCTGCTTTTACCCGTGAAAACATACCTGCGGCTGAGCGGGTACCTTTTTACATGTACATTGATGAGTTTCAGAACTTCACCACCGAGGATATTGAAACGGCACTTTCTGAATCAAGGAAATACGGATTGCGCATGATATTGGCCAACCAAACGCTGAGTCAGCTTAGACCAAACGTAGTAAAAATATTGCTTGGCAATGTGGGAAGCCAGATCATCTTCAGGCCAGGGCCTTTCGACAGTGAGGTGGTGGCACCCTGCTTCAAGCACGACATCAGTGA
>REEA01000137.1 GCA_007695305.1 Bacteroidia bacterium | reverse complement strand
TAATTAAGTTTTACATTCAGCACATCTTCAATGGCTTTTTGCAGAGTGTCTTTCGGCAAAGCCCCGGTAGCCATTTGCGGTTGCCCTTGCAGGGGAACAAACAAAATGGAGGGAATACTTCTGATACCGAACATAGCTGCGAGTTCCTGTTCTTTTTCAGTATCTATCTTGTAGATATCAACTTTTCCCTTGTACTCTTCCGATAATTCCTCCATGATGGGTGTCAATGTGCGGCAGGGTGCACACCAGTCAGCGTAAAAGTCAATAATGCAGGGCTTATCTCCGGCAAACTTCCACTCTTTGTTGTTTTCAAAATCAAATACTTTTTCCTTAAATGCTTCTTTTGTTAAATTTTCCATGATAAATGTCTGATGATATTTTGTGGTTTATAAATAGTTCTCAATGGCAGCCCTGAGGGTTTCTTTTTGCTGAACGCCCATAAATCTTTCTACCTGTTCCCCGTCTTTAAACAATATCAGCGTGGGGATGCTTCTGACACCGAAACGGGCGGCAATGGCACTGTGGTCATCCACATTGAGCTTTGTTATGCTTGCCAGATGATGCACGTCCTCTGCCAGCTCTTCCAGAATGGGAATCTGCCTCCTGCAGGGGGCACACCATGCTGCCCAGAAATCAACCAATACAAGCCCCTCAGCTATGGCGCTGTCAAAGCCTTCAGTATCAAGGTGGACAATGAACTCCGACTGGCTGCCGGCTGACCGGGCGGACGCTTCCGACGACCCAAACCCGCTGATTACCGAATGGATGGCAATGGCTGCCAGTACAACAAGAGCAGCGATAAAAATTGGCAATACCTTGGCTTTCCTGTCTGTTTTCATAAAATGATGATTTGGTCTGAATTTACAAAAGGTTTGTGCTTTTTTAAAAAACTGTTTTTCTTAATTTGTTAATGGTCAAACAAATAGGATATAGAAATGTTCAAAAATTTCTACACATAAAGATATATAGATATTTTTATTCTGGAAAAAGGATATGTGTTAAAAAACCGTAAACCCTTTGAAAGGCGTAAAGCTACTCTGCATCATAAACTTACAGGGTGCTGCCAAAAATACTTATCATGAATTGTGTCGCGATGTATTGCGGGAATGATTATCCATGATTCCGGAAAAATGACCAGATCTGCCTATTCGATCCCTGCAAAATGTTTCATAAACTGGACGCGCAGGAATGCAGCCGGGTTTTGGGTCATTTTTTGGCTCATTTTTCCGCGGAAGTCATCAATTTTTTGATGGTTGTTTGCTTCCATCCACTGAACAATTTCATTGTGGATGATGTCTAGCTGGTCGAACCCGTTTTTATAGAGTGTTGAACAAACCTGCACGGCTTTTGCTCCTACCAGTAGCTGTTTCACCACACCCTTCCCATCGTGTACGCCTGTTGATGCGCACAAATCGGTTTGCAGCTGGCCCGAAAGGATGGCAATCCATCGCAGCGAGGCGGATATTTCTTCAGGATCGCTGTACAAGTGTGCTGCTTTGATTTTGAGGTTATCGATATCGATATCGGGGTTGAAAAAACGATTAAACAACACAATGCCTTTTACGCCTGTCCATGAAAGTGTTTTAATCATGTTGGCCAAACCGGAAAAATAGCTGGATAGTTTGAGGGATACGGGGATGCTGACTTCTTTTTTCACTTTTGCAACCACATCCAGGTAAATGTTCTCATACTTTTTCCCATCAGTATCGGCATCGGATGGAAGTACAAATACATTCAGCTCCAGTGCATCGGCACCGGCTTGTTCAATATTTCTGGCAAAAACGGGCCATTCGCGGGCTGAGGTGCAGTTGATACTGGCAATAATAGGTATTGAAAGTTTCTTTTTTCCTTCCTGGATAAGGTTCAAATACTCATCGAGGGTATGTTCCCGTGCATAATTCCTGATGTAATCCTCCGCCTCGGTATACAGGCTTTGTGTATCATCATAAGAAAAGACCTTTCTTACTTCAAATTTGATTTGCTCTTCAAACAAAGACTTCAGCACCACAGCCCCTGCGCCTTTTTTTTCAATCAGTTCCAGATTGCTCAGGCTTTTGGTAAGTCCGGAGCTACCGACAATTACCGGGCTGCGAAGTTGAAGCCCCATGTAGGTGGTAGATAGATCAGTCATGCTGCCAAATTGTTTAAGTTTGTTTCTTGTTTTTTTTCGCGACGACAAACCTACGCACATTTTACCAATTTCACAATAAAAAAAACGCAAAACTGACGCGTTGTGTGATTACAATCTGTTCAATATTTCAGTGCCTGAAAACTCATCCCACGGCCCTAACAGACGATTTGCCTTATGATTTATGGAATGATGGCTGTTCATATCCTGGCACATTATCCGGGTGTTTTTTCTGTCATTGGTCCTAAGAGGCTTAGGGGCTGCTCAAAGACTGATGTATGAGGATTTGATGCCCGATGAAAATAAAATAGTAACTTTGTGCCCCTTTTCCTGATAATGGAGGATTATTCATTTGTTTTGCCCTGTTATGAACAATAAAAACCCCGCTGTAAAGGTTTTCACAAGTTCCCATCCGGAAGCGATACAACAGTCGTTCCGGAACCTTATGGAGCCTCTTCTTGTATTATTCAACAAGGCGGCAGCCCGGGTGATAAAAGACCGTGAATTTTACATTGCTTACAGTATTCCCGGCGGTGTTTATGGCTTTTTCAAAGATTATGTTCCAACCCGGGATGAACTGGAAGAGATCACCAGACATTTGCATATCATGATCGGGAACAGGG
>REEA01000152.1 GCA_007695305.1 Bacteroidia bacterium | reverse complement strand
TGGGTTATATGTTACAGGTACCAGATCATCTGATGGATTTCTGTGGAATTCCAGTGCCGGAACTGCAATTTACTTCGAAAATACACTCAATACCGGTATTATCAACCCTGCTGCAGTTACTAATGACGGTTGGATTTTTGGTTATACGGCCGAAGGATTTCCACCGATGCCTCCCGGCAGGAGAGCTTTCGTTAGAGAACCTAATGGTAACCTTACTACTTTTAATGATTATGCCATTGGCCGTGGATGGTTTGATGCTGACGACTGGACTTTCTATGCCATAAGTGGTGTTTCGGGAGATGGCAACCGCTTCATCGGTGCCGGTATTGACCCCGACGGCAACGACGTGAGCTTTATGATTGACTTTGCGCCCGCACAGCCTGATATTGAAGTAAATCCTCTTAGCCTTACCGAAACCCTTGAAGTGGATCAAACTTCAGAGCAACACATTGAAATTTCTAATATTGGTATTGGCGAACTTACTTACAATGCAGTAATTCAGTATGTAATTGATGATGCCAAAGTACAGGAGGTTCCTGTGGGCAGATCAGGATTAGCCAATAAGGGAAATCTTCAGCTTGACAAAAAGGAAGGCACCCATGGTTTCCATCCTGCTACCAAAGCCAACGATAAAAATGACATAATTCTGAACTATGACGGTGCCAATGTTGATGCCATAGGCCTGCTTGCCGGAGGTACATTTTATGGTGCAGCCCGCTATACATCCGAAATGGTAGCTCCTTTTGGTGGCTACCATCTGGAATCAGTTGATGTATATATAGGAGATGTCCCAACAGAAATAAAACTTATGATCTGGGATGCCGGTACAACCACAACCCCGGGCGCACTGTTGCATGAACAGGTATTTACACCAACACCATCAAGCTGGAATACTGTAGTGCTTGACGAGGCCCTTGAAGTAAGCGGAGCTGATCTTTGGGTTGGCTTCGAGATAACCCACGATGCAGGTGTTTTTGTTTTGGGTATTGATGGTGGTCCTGCCATTCTGGATGGTAACCTGCTTACCCAGGATCCGGCGGAATGGGAACATCTCTCTGATTATGGTCTGAATGCCAACTGGAATATCCGTGCAAGGCTTCAATACGACGGCATTCAATGGCTCACTCTCGATCCTGTATCAGGCAGTGTGCCAGAAAATGAAAGCCAGACCGTAACAGTATCATTCGATGCAAACGGTCTTGAGCCGGGAACATACACTGCCAATATCAGGATCAGCAGCAATGCTGTAAATGAAGACCTTGTGATTGTTCCCGTTACCCTTGAAGTGTTCGGTGCCCCCATCATGTACACCTTAACCATCCTGGTTGATCCTGAAGATGCAGGTACGGTTAGCGGTGCCGGCGAGTATTTTGCCGGATCTGTCGTGACCGTTAATGCCACCGCCCACGAAGGATTTATATTCCTTCATTGGGTTGATGCAGATGATCAGGTTATATCAGAATTGGCTGAAATGGACATTACCATGCCTGAGGAAGACCTCACGATAACAGCCAACTTCCAGACTACCGTTTCCGTTGATGACGTTCCTGACGTCAATCTAAAACTTTACCCCAATCCTGCCGTGGATCATCTGCATATCCAAAGCGATGTGATGATCAATTATGTGGAGTTGTATGATCTTTCAGGACGGGTGGTTTACAGGGAAGAAGCAAATCAGCAAATGCTTCGCATACATGTATCTGCCTTGCAGGAAGGGCTCTATCTTGTGCGCATCTTCACAGAGCGGGGAGTTTCTGCCGCTAAGATTCAGGTAATCCGATGATACCAGGTTTTCGGTTGTAGGTTAACAGCGAGGCTGCCGCGACATCAGTTGCGGCAGCCTTATTTTTGCTACTGGCATCATGCTGAGAAGCAATATGGTTTTGAATGGGTTTCACGGATTTCTGACTCTTCTCTGCAATTTATGCCCACTTCAACTGCCATTACCGGAAAGAAAAACGGACAAGCAGGCGATAGTGGCGGGGCAGGCCGGGATAATAATACCTGGGCTGGGATCCGCCGAAAGAAGGCGCGTTCACCAGGATCATGGACGCATGGTGCCGGTCGAAGATGTTTTCGGCCATCAGGGATATGTCGGTTGCCCACCGGGAGGCCTCTGCGATCCGGTATCCTACCCGGATGTCAAACAAAGCATAGGATCCGTAAAACCGGGTGTTGGCGTCATTCATGGCCATGCGGCCCACATGCCGCCCCGAAAGAGAAGCATCAAAACCTTTGTTCCAACGTTTGTGCACACCGGCGAGGAGTACTTGTCGCGGCACCCCCGGGATGCGATTACCCGAATAATCCTGGTCGAGATCGGTGAAGTCGCTAAAATAGAAATGGTTATAGGCATAGTTGGCCCTGATTGACCATTCATTGCCCGGTGACCCGTTGCTGTTTCTGTTGTGCCAAAGCACCCAATGCAATTCAGCCTCAATGCCGCTGTGAAGGGATTTTCCGGCGTTTTTTCCCACCCATGCATCTTCGCCGACCCTTTCTGCAACCAGCAGGTCCTGCACCCGCATGTGGTAGAAGCTCACATCAAAAAACAGCCTGTTTTCAAAAACCTGCCCGCGTATCCCCAGCTCGGTGTTCCAGCTTTTCTCGGGTCTGATGTCGGGATTAATGGCTCCTTCGGGTGTCAATGTCTCAGACAGGGATGGCGGCGAAAAGCCATGGCTGATGGTGGCAAACAGGGTGATTAGATCATTGACCCGGTAGGCCGCACCAAGGCGGGGAGAAAGGATCAGCCCGTAATGGTAGCTTCCTGAAAGGTCGTTTTCTTCCGTGTGGAACAGGTCACGATAATGCAGCCGGTGGTGGTTCAGGTTGATGGCTGCCGACCATATCCATCGGTAGCCGGAGGCATCGCCTTGCAGAAAGATGTTATAGCTGCCCACCCTTTCCCTGTTGTCGCTGATCATGACGCCTTCAACACCTTCGCCATCAATGTTTTCATAATTGCTGTAGAGGTAGTTCTCAAAGAGGAATTCACCTCCGCCGATGATCTCCAGCTCCCGTGTGCCTGTGTTCCACTGACGCCTGAGGTTAAAGCGGGTGCCGGCACTTGCCCTGTCTTCATAGAAAACGTCGAAGGGACGCATTTCCTTCTCATCATGCCAAAGAGAAAACAGGCTCACTTCTGCAACAAGGTTTTGATGCAGCATGCGTACCATGTTGAGACCGCCCAGCAGGCGCATGGCATCTTCGTATCCCCGGGTTTTAAGCCAGTTTGGAGCGGCATTTTGCGGTTGTTCCATGAAGGTAAGGCTGTCGATGGAGCTTGGGATGTGTGATTTGAGGCTGGAAAAAGCGATCAGCAGGGTGAGATGGGTGTTGTCGCCGCGGGTGAGTTGCGAGACAGAGGTGATGGCGTCGCGCCGGTATTCATTGTTTTGGCGGTATCCATCGCTTTGTGCATGGCTGTAAACAAAGGTGGTACCACTGTTTTCGCCGGCCAGATCGGCCACCAGTGAGTTGCGGATCAGTCCGAAAGATCCAAGCTGCAGCTGGTTTTGAATGCCGCTGCTCCTGACGGAAGGGCGTCTGGCGGTCATCACGATGGTGCCTCCCAGTCCTGCGCCATAAGCACCCGTAGCCGGACCCTTGATGACCTCCATGCTTTCGATGGATGCCGGGTCGATGTCCTGCAGAAAGGTAATTCCTGATGTATTGGTCAGCGGGATATTGTTGAAGTAGGCCCTGATTTTCCCGGTAGCGTAGGGCACCCTGGCACCGATCCCCCTGATTGTGATCCTGTTGGTATTGGTGGCTCCCTGGTGGGCAAATACGCCCGGTACATGCTGCAACACGGGCAAAATGTTATATGCAGGGGCCGTCCTCTCCAGCGTGAGGCTGCCGATGTGCGTGATTGAACCGGGGACATCCATTAGCCTTCGGGGCCGGTTAAAAGCAGTCACCTGTACCTCCCGGAGTTGGACCACCAAGGTATCGGTAAGGATGGTATCATGCACCGATGCAGGAATAAGCTCAGCAGTGGAGTAGGGGTTTTCGGTTCCCCGGCTGCCTGCCGGGTTAGGCATTGCAGCCCACAGAGGCAGGTGGGTGCTGAGCAACAGCATCCCAAAAAGAAATATTATCTTTTGAGAAAGCATATACTGATGGAACGTGGTTCGGGTGTAACCGGTTCAATGCATCTGAATGATTTTCTTTTGCTGCAAATATAGCACACCTGATAGAGGTTGCGTAAATGTTTTAAACCATTCTGCCTGTCATCTTTAATATAACAAAAAGTCCAATCATGAATATACTGAGATATAGCGCAAGGTTGGAGAGAGGGAACGGTGTCGGCGCAGGTCCCAGGCAGAACAAGTTATTGCTGTTCGTAGCCGAAGACCATAAACCATCAAAAAATAATAAGGGGGTGAGGCCGGCTTCGTTATGTGAAAAGAAAGAAACATGATAAATGTTTTCATCAGGGATATAGGCACTGATGCCGATCCAGCCAAATGAGAGATCTATGGCTTCATTTAACTCCAGATCAATCCGGAAAATATCGCCCCACGGGTCATCTTCAACCATACTGATTGTGCCGTTTGTTGAGGTGGTATGTATCAGAAGGGTCCCCGGGTCGTTTGGTGGCCCGTCATATACATTGATGGTGAAAATGTTTTCATCGGAGAGGAATTTAAACGAATCCCACCACCAAAACCGGACTGACTGGAAAGGTCCGCTCGCATTAAATTGATTGGCGATTTCCAAATACGCTTCATTACTAATTTGGGTTGTGCCATTAAAATCAAAAATCTGGCTAAAAACCGAACCTGCCATACATTCTGCAAATCGACTGCCCCTGGTATTGTCAGGGTCAGTTTTCGTGGTTATAATCAAGGGATTATCGGCAATGCTCGCGATGTGGAAGCACATCAGTAAAGCAAAGAGGATTGTTTTTTTCATTATTGAATGATTTAAAGGAAATATTGAATGAGCATTTCAAATTTAAAATAATTTATGACATGCCCCTTGATTTTTTTTTGATGATGATCAAAAGCATGTCAATAAAGAAAAAATACATGGTAATATTGCGTAAGCTCAGTATTTTTGACCAATGAAGTTAAACCCTTATCTGGCCATTATCATCGCTGCCACCATTGGAGGGTCCAGTGGAGTATTTATCAAGCTTATTGACCTGCCGGCTACTACCATCACTTTTTTCCGGATGGCGGTGCCGGTGATAGTCCTGCTAGGGTATTTGCATTACAAGGGAACAAAACTATTCCGTGGCAATTACCGTATTATGATGGTGGCTTCCGTGCTGAATGCCACCAGGATGTTTCTCTTCTTCGTGGGATATCTGTACACATCCATTGGCAATGCCGTGATCATTCTTTTCACGTGGCCCATCTTTGGTTCTCTTTTCAGCGCCATATTCTTGAAAGAGAAGGTGTCTCTGCGCACGGCCCTGCTTATCGGCCTGGCATTCATGGGTATCGTGATCATGTACCTCAACAAGGAGATCAGCTTTGGCAATGAAGACTTTATCGGGATGGCCGCCATGTTGCTCTCGGCCATATTGTTTTCAGTTACGGCTGTTATCTTCAAGAAGGAGCTGGTTTATTATTCCAGGACAGAGACCATTTTCTATCAGAACCTGGTGGGGGCGGTTGCTTTTCTGCCCTTTATATTTATAAACACCCCCGTTCCGTCTGCCCTGCAAACCGGTGCGGCCTCCTTTTACGGTTTTTTGATCGGCATAGTTGCTTTTACCCTGTTTTTCCATGCACTCAGGCGCTTGAAAATGAGTCATTATGCATTATTTACCTATTGGGAGGTGATTGCCGCGCTCTTTTTCGGTGTGTTGTTTTTCCGGGAACAAATAACCTGGAATATGCTTGTTGGTGGCAGTCTTATTCTTGCCACGGGCATCATGCTGAGAAAGAAGAAGGTAACGGAGTAGTTCCGCAGGTTTTAACTGGATTTTACCGTGAAAGATTGGGTGATTCTGCCTTTCGCAATCAACCGGTCATCCACCAGCGCTTTAACCGACCAGCTATGAGGCTCATTTTCATCCCTCATACAATGATAGGTAATTAAACAACCGGCGAATACAGGCTCTGTGAATTTTATGCTGGATGAATACATGTCTGAATCAACCATTGTCTTTGTTTCAAGGTAGTTAATAACAGATTGACAAAGTTTATGATCAATATGAGGCCGCAATATTTGCCTGTTGTGTAGTTCCAATAAACCTTTCAGCAAATCAGCCTTTTCCAAATCATTCAGGATGTGTAATAAAAAGCACGACTGGCGAAGCCCCTCGAATGTATATATTCCCGGCCATAATTTCATATTCGGGAAATGCCCTAAAAATGCGGGTTCATTTGCCGAAACATACCGTTCAGCAATTAGCAATAATGGGTTAGAACTATAATGCACAATCCTGTCAACCATAATCATTGGGTGTTTAACAGAAGTAAGGTAAGCGATTACATCTGCACCAATGATAAATTGTTCGTTTTTTGCGGTTTGCATATAGGATTTTGTGTGGTTCTTACCATTCATTCCTTTTATCATTTTGAATCATTGATCTTTATCCGAAAAGTTTGTTTTACATTGGTTTCTTTCTTCTTTGCCCGGATGTTTATATTGACAATCCACCATCAACAATGATTGACTGTCCAATAATATAACCTGCAGCATCAGAAGTAAGAAAAAGCACTGTTTGAACCATCTCGTCCACTTTGCCCAATCTTTTTAAAGGGATTCTGTTTTGCATTGCTTCAATTACATGCATGTTAAGTCGTTGGGCCATTCCTTCCATAAAAAAACCTGGCACAACAGCATTTACGCGTATTCCCATTGGTGCCAGTTCAGCTGCCATGGTGCGTGTCAACGCCTCAATTCCTCCTTTTGAAGCTGCATAGTTTGCCTGGCCGGGATTTGCTTTGACTCCCACCACTGAGCCTACATTGATTATCACACCGGCTCGCTTCGCAATCATCGACCTGACAACCGCACGTGAACAATGGAAGGTCCCTCCCAAATTGGTTTGTGTAACCAATGACCAGTTTTCTTCAGACATCAGGGCAAAAGGCTGATCGAGGTTAATTCCTGCATTGTTTACAAGAAAATCAATGCCACCCCGTTCCTTGATGAAGCCAGAAAAGACATTTTGTGTCTCATGGAAGTTTTTAATGTCAGCCTTCAAAAGCGAGGCAGCACCACCTGAGTCTTGAATTTCAGCTAAAGTCTGTTCTGCCTCTTTCTGATTCCTGTAGTATCCAATGCCAACAAACGCCCCTTCAGCGGCAAAAGCCATTGCCATTGCTTTTCCGAGGCCACGTGAAGCACCTGTTATGATGCCGGACTTATTGGCGAAGCGATTCATCATGATTCTCATTTCTGGTAAAATAGCTGTCGAGGTTGAGATTTACATGTATGCTGCGGTTATCAATCGCGGGCGCAGATATTGTTTCAAGTTCCTGGTTGTTTATGTGAAAGCCGCTCAAACCGGCATGCCAAAATGGCTTTTCAATCAGTGCTTTGCCTATAAATTCTTTTCTTAAAGGCGAATAACCGATAGATATTACCCGGCCTACTGATTCTTTTTCGTAAATAATCTCATCATTTACCTGGGCGGAGTTTTTCGTGATGAAGCAGGTGAGTCTTTTGTTCCATCCTTTTTCCCTGATACTTTGCATGGCCTCAGATCCGGGATATTTTTCCTTTTGCCTCGACAGTCTCCATTGCAGCTGAAGTTCCGGGGGAGTTAGCAGGTGTTGACCTTCCCTGTTCAGATCAAAGAAAAAGTTCTCAAGGGTACATTGCGCTCTCGCTGTGCGATCAGTCACCACCAGGTCAAATGGTTTCCCTGCTTCTAACAGAAGGTCAGTCCATTCTTTTTTTTGTTCTGCCGGAAACATCAGGTGATATCCATATTCTCCTGTGATGCCAGCCCTGAAAACCATCCCGAAATTTTGCATCATAATTGATAGATATGGCATCCCCAGAATTTCGGGACCAATTGCGTTTGCGCATAACTCCCAGGCATAGGGTCCGTTTAAGGTCAAAAAAAAGTTTGATTCATTCAAATCAATGATGGCGTAATCACTCACAGAACCCTGATGCCGGTTTATCCAGTCAATCATATTGATGGATGATGGCCAATATCCCAATAAATAAGCATCCTCCCATTTGCGGCAGATATAAACATCTGCAAACGGCACTGCATGCTCATCCAGCAGCAGCGTATGTTTCATCTGGCCATTCTGAAGGAAGACATTGCACGGGCAAATTTGGTCTAGTATTTTGAATGCATCTTTACCTTTTATCAACAAACAATGCAAATCGGTTTCCTCTTCAAGGGCTACCGAGTTTCTGATGGCTAAATAACCTTCATATCCATTTTCCTCAGGCATTACCGTATTTTTTTCTTATTATTAAATCAATTAATGTATTAATTGTTCTCAAGGCATTTTTGCCTTCTTCTTCAGAAATGCTTATGTTAAACCTTGATTCAAGCTCAACAATTATGACAACTGCATCCACAGAATCAAGTCCCAAGCCCGATCCAAAAAGCGGGGTGTCCGGATCCAGGTCGCCCGGTTCAAATTTCAAATGTAATGCAGAGATCAGTATTTCTGCCACGTCAATCATGGTTGATTCACGTATTTCGATTCTTTTTTTTAACGCTGTTTGCATATCAATTTCCCCTTTCAATAATGATTTCAAAACCCATGTTATTCAAACTTTGCTCACTCTTTATCTGAACGGAATCCTGTGTGTTATCGTTGATCGCTTTAATTGCACTGACAATATCGCCAAGATCGGGGCTAACCGGAGATGAACCGGCCTTCAAGCATGCCAAACCCCCGTCTGCCTTTAAAGATTCTTCATGCTTATGGATAGGGTTTCGAAACATTGACCACTTTTTAAGGCGCACAGGTGATTTTTCATCCCCTGCTTTGAGCAAAAGTCCAACTGCCCTGGCAGGTTTACCTGAATCCGGGTCATGCGAAGCAACAGCAGCCACTATCATTAAATCAGTATCATCTCTCCAGGCAAGATTGTCGGCAGCCAGGCACAAGGCGGTCAAACCGCTGTCGGGTTTGGCGGTAGTTACTGCCACGGGACCTTTTATTCCAAACAATCTGCAGCAGACACCTGCAGGATAGTTTACGACCAGCCGCGTGAAGGCGGATGCTGAAAGATGTTTTATGTTTCTTTCTCTGATGCTTATTTCAAATTCCTCCCGGCTATCTTCAGAAATATGGTCTTGTCCTACATACAACCCTATGTTTTCACATTCATTTGATCTGAAGGGTATGCCTGCATTGTTCAGAACCATTGCGACGACCCCGGCAAGAAGTTGCGCTGTGAGGTCGGTGCTGCGCAAATCATCATATGGGACAAAATTGTTGATATAGTCCTTATCCAGGTTAATTCCATACCCCAGTACAGATATGGGTCGGGGCGATTCCTTTTGAGGCTTGTAATCGGAGTCGTTTCTGCCAAACACCAATGCGGTATTGAGGCCACCGAATGCTGAATTGGTGCATAATGCATATTTGGTTACATGCGGTCGCGGGTGTTTATCCGGAACGGGATCCGGGGGTGAAAACGGACGAGGCCTGGTGTAATTCAGCGTGGGAGGGATAACATTATGTTGCATGCCGGCAAGGGTTGTAATGGCCTCCATTGCACCCGCCGCGCCCTGTCCATGCCCCAAAAAGCTCTTGCTTGAGCTTATTGGTATTTTAACGGCGTGATTTGAAAGCGCGGTTTGAATGCCTCTCCATTCAGCAGAATCATTGGCGGCAGTTCCCGTTCCATGTGCATTGATATAATCTATGTCAACGGGCTTCAGATTGCTGTCTTTCAAAGCGGCGGTTATGGCTTTGCAAATTCCGGTGCCGCCCGGTTCAGGCCTGGTGTCGTGGTAGGCATCGGCAGACATTCCGTATCCCATAAATACAGCCTGCGACTGAACTCCCCGCTGTTTGGCAGTTTCTTCAGCTTCCATAACCAGGAAAGCAGCACCCTCTCCCAGTGTAGTGCCCAAAGGATTGCTAAACGGTGAGCAGGGAGATTTAGACAGCAGGCCAAGACAGTAAAAGCCTGCAAATACATCGAGTGTCAGAATATCAACCCCACCTGCAATCACGGTTTTGGCAGTTCCCCTGCGCAGCAGGTCGGCAGCAAATCCGATGGCATGCGCGGATGAAGTACATGCAGTGGAAACCGTGATCACCAAACCTCCAAGCTTTAACTCTTCTGCAAGATCATAACTTATGTCATTAATTTTACTGCCCCTGACACCATTGGAAGTCCCAAGCACCAATGAAACTGTGCTTCTATCCGTGATAGCGGCGTTCATTAACCCTTCTTTTGCCGCTGTTCGGGCATATGAGAATAATCGTTTTTCATCTGATTCAATACTGTCTCCTTCCGGTATCATACCACCCAATTTAGGTTCAAAGGGACTTACATCAAACCTCTTAATCAGACTGATGCCGCTATTGCCTTGTTCGACACCTGCCCAAAATTCCTTTACCGAACCCCCAAGAGCACATTGAATCCCCATTCCTGTTACAACTACCTTCATTGCCTTCTTATTTATTACTTCCTGGGTTTCCTTACAGCATTAACCAAAATAATAATTAGTGCAACAAGGATCAAAATGGGGCCTATAGTAATTCCGAGAATTGCACCAAGCCAGAAAAAAACACCAAGCGAAGCCGAAGTCATCATTGCTATATAAAGAACCCCCTGGCCTACGGCCGTTGTAACCAAACCAACCCCCAGCAACCTCAATCCTTTTATGCGTTCCGGTTTACTTGTTTCTTTTGGCTCTTCTTCGTTTTCCCGGTCATCTGTTATTAAACCATATCCAACGGCCATATCTGGAATGTTGAGTTTTTCCCATTGTAATGCAGCTCTTTCGGCTTCTTTTAAACAGTCTGAATATCTCGCTTCACCGACCTGCATTTTCAACAGTTTTTCAAAAGCTTCGTCAGAATTGCTTGCCAGCAAGAGTTTTTCTGTTTTATTCACATATTCATCGATAAGCATCTCCGGCGAATGTCTCAGTCGCCGGATAATCCGTCTGCCCATTACCTTCATTTGTCTTCTTCGGGTGGTGGGAACCCCGATGGCTCTTGCCTCAAGATCGAGGGTGTCAAGGATACTGCGCCCCAGCCCGCGGTCTTCAGTAAGTGCAATTCTTATTTCTTCCTTTGATTCGTCTGACAAATTCTTCAAAATTGCAATCGAATTATTGACAGAGGAATTTACCTCAGAAGCAGAGTACATCATGCGTTTTTGCATCTGGGGATGCACCTGGCCTTTAATGGGCAGGTCACCAAAACTTCCAATAAGCATAAGGCTTCGCAAGCCTGATCTGAAAGTCTTATCTTCACTTTCTCCCAGGGGTTGAGACAAAAGACTTTTGATATGATCTCCCCCTAAATGCGAGATGCGGTCCATGCTGATGTCCAATTCTTTAAAGAACCTTTCCATTTCAGCCTGGCTTACATGCTCTTCCGTTGGTGCAATAATTTCCCCGAAAGCTGAACGAACTGAAGTCCCGGCAACCGCGGTTATTATCAAGCCGGACTTGATAAATTCTCTTCTTTTCATTTTCTGATTGTTTAAGTTTATACTGAAAAATTTCCAAGGTATCTAATAATATAAGTTATTGACGCTTAATTCTTTCTGCTTGCACTAACCATGGTGCCACGAGCAATAAGATCATTATTTGTGTACGCCCTGACAGTTGAGTAATAAAGCGATCCAAATGCTTGGTTCAGCTGAGTTTCATAAGAAATTACCTGCCCTTGCCTGGCGTATCCGGTAATTTCCATGTCAGCAGACCCAACGAACCCAACACTTAAATAAGTTTCCCTCAAGCGCTGATTCAGCGCATTTCTCAACACTCTTGTTATTTCATCGGGTTCGTCATTCAAAAGTCTTTTCAGTATTTCACCCATTGATTTGAATTTCAGACCGGCTTCCACCAATTTTTTTTCCAAAGCCGAAATAACGATCATAAGATTACAGCACTGCCCTAATCCCTCAATAACATATATTGATGGCCAATGATTATCAGAGTCATCTGTGGTGTAAAAAGGCTCCCTGTCTGTTAATGCATAATTGGCATGCAAAGACGGATTTTTCCCACTTTTATAGAGAGTAATCGCGTTTACCATTAAAAATGGTATGCGATGAGGCAATAAGATCTTTATCAGAGAATGATTATATGAGGAGTGGATATCCATCTATAGTTTTTTATTGCTCATTTAAGAGCAAATACATATTTGCCTGAATACCAAGGCATCAGGATTAATTGTAAAGATGGGGTTATTAAATATTCAAATATAGACATTCGCAGGGAAAATTCCTACAAATTCGTTAAATTTATTTTCCGGAGCATTTAATTTATTTAAAAAAACACTTGTTTAATTCATTTTGATGGGTTAATTTTGTATTATCTAAATATATCGATCATTAATTTTATGATGTTTTACCAGGTCAAAATGTTTGATGATTATTATTAACCAAATTTTGAAGAATGATGAAAAACTTTTTGTTTGTTCTGGCCGGCATGCTGGTCGTCCTGTTTGCCCATGGGGTAGCTTTTGCTCAGATATCCGGTGAATCGGAACCGTTCACGTTCGACACCCGTGATGTTACTCCATTTCCTGTTTCCTACCTTGCATTGGCCATAACCATTTCTTTGGTGGCCATTTTTCTGATCCTGCGTTATTATCGGGAAAAGAGTCCATCTTCTTTTCCATCTTCGCAATGAGCGTTTGATAAAAGAAAACCAAAGAATCACTTATGAATCTAAACCCAATGAAACATGAAACATATTTTATCTTTTTTCTTGCTTGTGTTTTTTGCCGGCGGCATTATTGCACAAGAAACACTCACTGTAACTGTCGGTAGCAGTACAGCCGGCAGCGGCCTCACAGAAATTGAATATACATTTGCCGGGAATGATGATGTATACAATATCACTGCAGAGGTTAGTTTTGATAACGGAAGTACTTTTTATCCTATTCCAATTGCTGATCTTGAAGGTGCTTTGACAAATGTTGCTCCCGGCGGGCCCTATTCATTATCATGGGATGGGAGGGCAAGTTTTCCGGACACATTTTCCGATGAAACAATTATCAGATTAGTTGCAACTGCAACAAATTTCACGTGCGGCGATGATCTCACTTTTACTTATCGTGAATCAGAGGTTACTTACGGCACTATTGAGCGTGGCGGGCTATGCTGGTTTGACCGCCATCTTGGTGCAGAGCCCATGCCTTTTGTTCCGGCGGATGATGCAACCGGAAACACGGATGCAAGGTTATACGGTGACCTTTTTCAGTGGGGACGCGGAGATGACGGTCATCAGGTTAGGGAACCTTTAAGTCCGGCTACAAATACGCTTAGTACAACAGATCAGCCAGGGCATGGTAAATTCATCAGAGTGTTTTCCTCGCCCTGGGATTGGCGTCTGGGAGGAAACGATGACCTATGGCAGGGCGTTGATGGCATCAACAACCCCTGTCCTCCCGGCTGGCGTTTGCCCACCGCGGCAGAACTCAATACAGAGCGCGCGAGCTGGAACGCTTTTGGTGTGGTCGGAGCTTATGCATCTACTTTAAAATGGCCGGTTGGTGGCAACCGTTCT
>REEA01000005.1 GCA_007695305.1 Bacteroidia bacterium | reverse complement strand
CACAAAGTGCACAAAGAAAATCACAAAGAAAAACTTTGCGTGCTCTGCGTCTTTGCGGTGCATTTATTTATTTCACCACAGAGGGCACAAAGTGCACAAAGAAAATCACAAAGGAAAACTTTGCGTGCTCTGCGTCTTTGCGGTGAAATAATTAACCGCAATCCGCTGTTGTTCTTTACGAGGGTGAAAAAAGAAAACAATCTCTGCACCTATAATTTACAGTCTTTTTGTATTTTTACCACAGCTATGTATAATCCTTGGCCAAAATACGTTATCATCATACCATAAACCCTTAATCCCAAAACACCAAACCATGCCAACACGCAAGCTATTCCTGTGGTTTCTTTGTTTGTCCGCCTGTATGGGTTACACCCACGGAAGCGCCCTGGAAACGGTCGATATCCCCAGTCCTTCCATGAATACCTCATTGCCCGCCGCTGTCGTATTGCCCGAAAGCTACGCCGAAACCGACCATAGCTACCCGGTGATCTATCTACTGCACGGTGCCTTCGGCGACCATCGCGACTGGCTCGACAAAGTAGCCCCTGACGGACTGGTGCAAAGCCTGGCCAACCAATACAACATCATCTTTGTGCTGCCCGAAGGCGGGACTTTCAGCTTTTACCTCGACAGTCCGGTGCTTGAAAACAGCCGTTATGAAACACACATCACCGCTGAAGTAGTGCCTTTCGTGGATGAGCATTACCGGACCGTGGCCGATCCGGCCGGAAGGGCAATCACCGGCTTGTCGATGGGCGGGCAGGGCGCATTGTACCTGGCCACCAGGCACCCCCACCTGTTTGGTGCTGCCGGAAGCATGAGCGGTGCCGTGCACATGGATATCAACGGATGGGACCTTCCCGAAGAAGATATCGACAGGCTCATGCAGGGCTTTATGCGCAGCCTTGGCAATGATATCGAACCGGAATTCCTGGCAAAAAATTCGGTCAGCAATATGGTGGACCAGATAAAGGCTAACAATATCCCCATCATCATCGACTGCGGCGTGGATGACTTCCTTATTGATGCCAACCGGAAATTTCACAAACGGTTACTCGAAAATAAGGTGCCCCACGATTATATCGAACGCCCCGGCCGGCACAACTGGCCTTACTGGCAAAATGCTTTGCTGTACCAGGTGCTGTTTATCTCGGAAGTCTTCCGTGAAAATGGCAGCATGGTGTCGCTTTAGCCGATGCATTAGCGTTCTAATAAAACCCGTGTGCCTTATAGTGGTTGGTGTTTGTGGAGCTGAAAGGACTTGACACCTGGTCCAAACAAGCTTTTGTCAACAAAACAATTAATGTCCTGTTTGAGCAAGTTGATATGCATAATACACCGGCAGCATACAAAGCTTTTTTTCGGGTATTTCCGCATAGGGTGCGGTCGACAGAACGTAAGCCTGCTCTATATCAGGGCATTGTTTCATTAATAAGTGTAAGCTTTTGAGTTTTCCGCTTGCACCGCCTTTCACCTCAACAGGGAAAATTTTATTGTTTTTCGCCAACAAGTAGTCAACTTCTGCCGAACTGCTTTTACTTTCCCGTGTCCAGTAAAATAGCTGATCATTTCCGGCTGAATAAAATTCCTGACCTGCAAATTGTTCTGCAAGCGCGCCGTTATACATGGCCAGTAAATCGTTTTTCACGTACTCGATGTTTGCCGGAATATCATTCAGCGACCTCATCAATCCCAGGTCAACCAACAATGATTTAAACCTGGATTCAGATGCTGTTGCAGCCAGGGGTAAACTGGCCGGAGATGCCGACCTCACTTTATGGAAGATTCGTGCCATCAGAAGCAGCTCATAAGCCTTTTTATTGGTTGGGCCTGAGAATTCATCCGAGAGTCGGGTGTATTTTATCTGGCGGCCGACATTTTTGGCCACCATAGTCATTGCATGATTCAGGCTGCGTTTGTCAGAATACGGTGCATATTTAGAAAAATCCTGGCGATAGGTTTCTACGAGTGAATCCTGCACCTCAAACACATGGGTCATACGCTGCGTTTCGCACCAAACACCAACACATTCAGGCATTCCGCCAACATACATGTAATGGCGCAAATGCTCAATCAGCAGGGTATGAACTGTTTCCGGCAGTTCTTCAGGTGGTGAAATGATTATTTCTGCCAGCTTTTTTTTCTTTCTGGCCAACAAAAATTCGTAAAAATTCATTGGCCCGAGGCTCATAATCTGAACCCTGCCTACCGGGAAGCTTATGTCTTTCAAGGCAAACTCCAGCAGCGACCCGGCAGCGATCAGGTGTAGCTCCGGCATTTCTTCATAAAAATAACGCAACGACATGATTGCACGCGGCGCAGCCTGAACCTCATCAAAGAACAACAAGTCTTTTCCGGGTGTTATTTTTTCGTTCAGCAGCATTTCAAGCTCATTCATTATTCTTACCGGATCAAGATCAGGATCAAATACCTTGAACCATTCAGGCTTACGCTCAAAATCTATGATATGCACCTTGCCTTCATAACAGGTTTCCCCAAACTCCCTGATTACCCAGGATTTCCCCACCTGTCTGGCGCCCCTTACGATCAAGGGTTTGCGGTATTTTGAATCTTTCCAGCCCTTTAACCTCTGGGTGAATAGTCTTTTCATTGGTTTGGTTTTATAAACAAACGAGGCAAAAATACAATAGATTATTTAGAAATACAAGGTTTATTCTGAATTATAAATTTAGAAATACAAGGTAGTATGTTTCTCGCAGATTAGCGTTTCGCGCTGTCATTTGCGCTTCGCGCTGTCATTTGC
>REEA01000006.1 GCA_007695305.1 Bacteroidia bacterium | reverse complement strand
CGCAAACGGCTCCGTAGCTTAATTGAATAGAGCATCTGACTACGGATCAGAAGGTTCCAGGTTTGAGTCCTGGCGGAGTCACTTAGAAATGAAGCAGTTACACAATTTTAAAGTGTAGCTGCTTTTTTATTTGCATACATTTTCCTGTTTTGAGCGCATCGACGACGATATTTTTATAACATGCTGGTAATTCAGGGTTAATGTTTTTATTTGTTGGGTTTTGGGTGCTGCATTGAGCAAAACAAAAGTAATAGGCAGTTAGTACGCAGTAATTAGTACGCAGTAAATTACTTGGATATCCTCCTCATTTCCTCATTTCCTAATTTCCACATATATCTGTCTATTTCTCAGGAAACAGATTGAACCCCCATTCGGGGTTCTTCTGTCGCCGGTGCATATTCGGTTGCCTCCCAATGTATCCTTCAGCCATAGAGTGTCTCCACGGTCTCGGATTCATGCAGCTGCATCTGCAACTCCTTCTTATGCGAAGCAAGAAACCTGTGGTTGCTTTCCACCAAGGCATTTTGGTGACGGATGAATTTTGTTTGCTCCATATAAAGATGGGCATGCTTCATCGCGTCTTTAATATCCTGGTAAAACTTCAACGCCTCCGGTGAGTGTCCGTTGTTACAGTAGTATTGGCACGACACTGAGCTGAGAGCATAATACGAAACAGAAAAAAGCCACAAAAATGCGTCTAATCAGAAGGCTGGGCAATGATTACGGTAGTATAGCCCCACTCATAGGAATTCCAGTTTGCAAAATTGGTTTCGGAGGCACTACCGCATAACCCGAAATTGTACGTTCCGGGTAGAAGATTGGTGACTACTGCACTGAGCGTAAAAGGGATCCGGGTGAACTGCGGCACCCGTAAGCCAAAGGTGCCGGAACCTATTGAGGTGGGATTCCCGGAGGTACCATGTGGCCTGTAACAAACCCATAGTGCCAGGCCGGTTGCGCCATTTACGGCAACGCTGCCCATGGCCCTGGAGGAGGTGATATGAACCGACTGCCCGACACCAACGGTTGCTGTTACGACAGGAGCAAGAAAACCTTTAACATCAATCCCTTGATTTGAAGGTACAGCCGGTGCGTTTCCAGACGCCATCCTAATGTCAACTATACCCGTTAATCCCTGTGGCCCTTGCGGTCCTTGAACTCCCTGGATACCTTGAGGTCCTGCCGGCCCCGCTGGTCCTTCAAGTCCTTGTGGCCCTTCCGGTCCCTGGGGTCCTTCCGGCCCCTGAGGACCTTCCGGTCCGGGGATTGGATTACCGGAAGTCTCAGCATAGAGGGCATAAGGCACAGACAGAAACTGCGTGGTGCCACTGATGGTATAGTTGACTCCACCGGCAGGGTCAACTTCTGTTCTGAGAAATAGCGGACTGTCAGACCAGTCAATATCCGCAAAAACACCATTTTGGACATCACCGGTGCCAATTACATAGGTGATCAATCCATTTTGATTGGAAACAACAGCATGTTCTTCAACATACACAATGACGCCGGTTGGAGAACCCCGAATGATACTGACCCGGACAGATATGTCAGCATTTGTAACCAGCTCATTGCCGGCATCCCTGATCACAGCCTGGTGGCTGATTCCCTGCGGGGCCTGTGCCAAAACACCGATAGCCAATATCAGCCCGCATAAAAAAAATAACACCTTCTTCATTGTTGTTTTGATTGTAATGTTTGAAAGTTTGTTTGTATTCAAAAGACCCAGATATCATCTTTTGATGATGCGTTCAATGCCAAACTGATCGCCGGATTGCACCCTTACCACATACAAACCCGGCTGGTGCCCCTGCAGGCTAAGCTGATAATCACGTTGTAAGCTGAGATCGTACCGCATAACTACTTCGCCGCGCATACCAATGATTTCAATGGTTACGGGCTGACCCGGCAGACCGGTATGGTTCAGTTCAACCGTAAAATCACCTGAGGTGGGATTGGGATATACCCTGAAAAGGGGTTTTTCAGATGGTTCTTCGCCGGGCATGTTCAGCGGCTCCTGGTAGGCTGTGGTCTCCTGTTCGCCGGCCTGCATGGCCACCACGATTGGTTCTTCCACATCGCAGAAGACGCCCTCCGGCGAAATCCGCGCATGCAGGTGGCCGCCATGTTCCACCCTGGTGCCGGGCAGCATCCGTATCCTGTACCCTGCGATCAGATCAACGGAGGTGCCATCCTCCACGATAAAGGTATCACTGCCGCCTGCCAGGGTGATCGTATGTGTAGCATCAAAGCACAGGTCTTCGCCCTGGAATATGTCGGCTGTTGTTAAATGACGCGTAAGCGGAACCTGGGGTTCATCATCAAAAAAGAAAACCTGTTGCAACCCAAACTGGATGCTCCCGGCTTCAGAGGAGAAAAACATAAAATCTGTTTGTCCGGTGGAGAAGCTCAGTGAGCCCCCAGGACCGGTGATTTCGCCTCCGGCAGCTACAGCCCCCTGCTGTGCCTGCGCATGGGGAAGCCCCGCGCAGGCAAACAAAAGAAAGATCAAAAGATGTGCTGCATGCGGTATGGTTTGATTCATAAAAGTTTCTGTTTTGATGGGAAAATGGTTAAATTTCTACAGGCAACCGGATGTTTTTGTCCGGTACGCCATTTCACGCAACCAACACCCCCAATAATAAGCCAGCAGATATTTTTTGCGCAACACAAATGTATTAAACGTTTTTTTAATATGCAAATATCTGGATAGATTAATTCAGGGAAGCTGGAAGTTCCTTCGTCCGGGGTGGAACTTCCAGCTTGCGATAGCAACTGGAAGCTTCCA
>REEA01000091.1 GCA_007695305.1 Bacteroidia bacterium | reverse complement strand
CCCCGATGTTTGGAAAGTATTGCCAGTGATTGTGATATTGGCATTGAAATCATCGGCATTGATGGCCGTGCGGCAGTTTTCGAATACGTTATCCTTTACGTTACCCGAGCCGCCATTGATCCATAACCCGGAGTTCCAGGTTTTATGGCTTCCAAAGAACCCTCCGGATGGATCACCGGTAAACAGGTTGTTTTGAACTGTATAGCCTGCAGTTCCGACAGCTGTGGTAATACCTCTTGCTATTGTGCCGGTGCTGACTCCCTCTCGATTAATCACTGAATTTTTAACCGTAGCTGCTGCTTGTATTAATACTGCATCAGCTGTATCATCGGTTTGGTAAATTTCAACACCATCAATGGTGGCAGCTGCTGTGACAGTAATTTTTGAGTTCTTTATTCGAGCTTCATCCCCGCGTGTGCTATCGTCACCGGATTTTCCCTGATTCGGGCCGACCAGTGTTAGCTCTTTATTAATTGTGATTGGGCCATCGTCGTATACACCTTTTGCAATATGAATCACAATATCAGCACCACTAGAATTTGTGATTGCATGCTGGATTGTAAGCCAGGCATTCTCTGACGTTAGACCATCATTAGTATTGTCTCCATCGGTCGCGACATAATAATTCGTCTGCCCCCACGCACCCGACGCACCAAGCATCACAATGGAGAAAAAAATACAGGTCAAAAAGCTTTTTAACGATTTGCGCATCACGGATGACATCCGTGCAGTGTAAAAATGTTCCATGTCTCAGTTGTTTTAGTTTTGAAGTATTTGTTAAATGCTTAAAATTTTATACGCTACAAGGGCTCACTGAAATGCTGATTTCAATAAAATAAAAAATATATCTAAAGTATGGCCTCGTTTGTCAGCAAAAAACAGAAAACCCGGTTTTTTGATCGGATTTCTTATCAAAATTAATTAAAAAATCTTTAAAAAAAAATATTTCCCAATAAATATTAAATTGATGAATAGCTGTATTTATAAGTGTTTCTGAATATACATGTAAAAAAACGACCATCCATTTGTTAATCAATGGTTTAATTTTTTTAAGAAGCCGTCATTTCAAAGCCGGTAAAAAAACTTTTTGGCTATCTTTCTAAATATTGGTAACTTGCGGCCCCATTTAATCCAAGCTATTACGTGAATGGAGTTCTCAGCCAGTAAAATCGCCGACTTCCTGCAAGGCAGCCTTGAGGGAGATGCGGACGTAAGGGTGTCACAGATTGCAAAAATTGAGGAAGCAACAAAGGGTACACTGACATTTTTGGCCAACCCGGCCTACACTTCCTATATCTATACGACCAACGCTTCCATTGTGCTCGTCAGGGAAGACTTCCTGCCGGAAAAGCCCATCGGCAGCACCCTGATCCGTGTAAAAGACCCCTACGGCGCACTTGCCCGTTTGCTGGAATTGTACAAAAGCAATATCCCCGAAAAAGCAGGTATCTCCGAACTTGCCTTCATCTCCCCCACGGCCGAAGTGGGCGAAAATGCCTATATCGGCGAGTTTGCCTACATCGGCGACAAGGTGAAGATGGGGAAAAACGTGAAAGTTTATCCCCATTGTTATATCGGCGACAATGTGCACATCGGTGATGATACCATATTATACAGTGGTGTTAGGATCTATGAGCAATCACAAATAGGCAGGGACTGCACCCTGCATGCCAACGCGGTGATCGGTGCCGACGGATTCGGCTTCGCACCGCAAACCGATAACAATTATAAAAAGGTAGCACAGATCGGCAACGTGGTGATCGAAGACAACGTGGAGATTGGTGCCGGCACCACCATCGACAGGGCCACGCTGGGCTCTACCGTTATCAAAAAGGGGGTTAAGCTGGACAACCTGATCCAGATCGGACACAACGTGGTGGTGGGCGAAAATACGGTGATGGCTGCCCAATGCGGCGTGGCAGGCTCGTCAAAAATCGGCAAAAACTGTATGATCGGCGGTCAGGTGGGCATCAGTGGTCACCTGACCATCGGCGACAACGTAAAAATGGCCGCCCAATGCGGTGTGCCTTCCAATGTCAAAGACGGTCAGATCATCATGGGTTCACCGGCCATGGAAGCATCGCAATACCGCAAATCATTCATTTACTTCCGGAACTTCGAAAAGCTGGTGAAGCGCATCGACGAGCTGGAAAAAGAAATACAACGACTGACCAAAGCATGATCTGTTAAAATATGGAAGAAAAACAAAAAACCATTGCCCGTCCTGTAACTGTTGAGGGGCATGGCTTGCATACAGGAAAAAAAGTTACACTGACCATAAAGCCCTCGCCGGCAGGCACGGGCATTCGTTTTTTACGCACTGATCTTGGTGATGATGCCTTTGTTGCGGCAGATGCCCGTCTGGTGGCTGACACCTCCCGCGGCACCACCCTGGAAAGCAACGGCAACCGTGTGGCCACCGTTGAACATGTGCTGGCTGCCCTCACCGGGGCGGGGATCGACAATGCCATACTGGAGGTAAACGGCCCGGAAACGCCCATCAAAGACGGAAGCAGCCGGTTTTTCACCGACGCCATCATGGAAGCTGGCGTGACCGAACAGGAAGCCTTCAGGGATTATTTTGAGATCAGGGAGCCGATCCGGTTTTACCATGCAGAAAAAGACTGTGAGATCACCGCGCTGCCGGCTGATGATTACCGTATCACCTGCCTCATCGACTTCCAGTCGAAGGTGCTGGGGCATCAGCATGCCGGCATCAAACACATCAGCGAATTCAATGCAGAGATCTCCGGTTGCCGCACATTTGTGTTTCTGCACGAGCTGGAATATTTGCTGGCAAACAACCTGATCAAGGGGGGTGACCTGAGCAATGCCATCGTTTTTGTGGACAAAGCGGTGAGCCAGGAAGAGCTTGACCGTTTGGCGAAGGTGCTGAACAAGCCCTCTGTGGAGGTGCGCAGGGAAGGGATACTGAACAACCTGGAGCTGGCATTTCACAACGAGCCCGCCAGACACAAGCTGCTGGATGTGGTGGGAGACCTTACCCTGACCGGAAAGCCTATCAAAGGGCATATCATTGCATCCAAACCGGGGCACGCGTCCAACGTATTATTTGCAAAACTGTTGCAAAAGCATATCAAAGAGCAGGTGGAAAAAGAACAAATCCCTGTCTATAATCCCAACATCGATCCAATATACGACATCAACGCAATTAAGCGGATGTTGCCTCACCGATACCCATTCCTGCTTGTTGACAAGATCATAGAAGTGACTGATTCGTCGGTTGTGGCTGTCAAAAATGTGAGCATGAATGAACCGTTTTTCACGGGTCATTTCCCCAATGAGCCGATTATGCCGGGTGTGCTCCAGGTGGAGGCCATGGCACAGGCGGGTGGCATCCTTGTTTTGTCGCAGGTAGATGATCCGGAAAATTATAATACCTATTTTCTGAAAATAGACAATGTGCGCTTCAAGCAGAAGGTGGTACCCGGCGACACCCTGGTGTTTAAAATGAGCCTGTTAACCCCTGTAAGGAGAGGTATCTGTCACATGAGGGGAGTAGCTTATGTGGGCAAAAATGTGGTGATGGAAGCCGAAATGATGGCACTAATTGAAAAAAATAAATAACACAGTATAATGAATCAACCATTAGCATACGTACACCCCCAGGCAAGGATTGCCAGGAATGTGGTTATTGAACCTTTTGTTACCATTCACAAAAATGTGGAAGTTGGAGAAGGGACCTGGATAGGTTCCAATGTAACCATCATGGAGGGGGCCAGGATTGGTAAAAATTGCCGTATTTTCCCCGGGGCGGTGATCAGCGCCATCCCGCAGGATCTGAAATTTGCGGGCGAAGAAACCACCGTTGAAATAGGTGACAATACCACTGTCCGTGAATTTGTTACCATTAACCGGGGTACCGTTGCCAGCAACAAAACGGTGATCGGCAACAATTGCCTGTTGATGGCTTATGTTCATGTTGCCCACGACTGTTTCATCGGCAACAATTGCATCCTTGCCAATGCCGCTACCCTGGCCGGCCACATAAACATTGACGACTATGCCATTCTGGGTGGCTTATCTGCCGTACACCAGTTCGTAAATATTGGTGCCCATGTGATGATTTCGGGTGGATCGCTGGTGCGAAAAGATGTCCCTCCTTTCACCAAAGCTGCCCGGGATCCGCTCTCGTTCGTGGGGATCAACTCCATCGGTTTGCGCCGCAGGGGTTTCAGCAGCGAGCAGATCAACGAGATACAGGACATTTACCGTCATATCTACCTCAGGAATCTGAATGTGAGCCAGGCCATCACCTATGTGGAAACAGAGATGCCCGCCACTCCCGAGCGTGACGAGATCCTGAGCTTCATTGCCAAATCGAGCCGTGGGATCATGAAGGGCTATGCCTATCACGAAAAATAAACATGTCCGATGATGCGGATTGAATTGCATGGCGCCGGGAAAAAATTTGGCCGGCAATGGGTTTTCAGGGATGTAAGCCATGTATTCGAGCCCGGTCGCAGGTATGCCATCCTCGGGAAAAACGGCAGCGGCAAGTCCACCTTTCTGAAAATGCTGTCAGGCTTTCTTCCACCCACCAAGGGCCGCGTTGTATGCTCTGTTGACGGAATGCAAGTTGATCCCGACAAGATGTTTGCCCACGTATCTGTAAGTGCTCCTTACATGGAGCTGATCGAGGAATTCACCCTGCCGGAACTGATTCGCTTTCACCGGCAATGCAAAGCCCTTCCCAATGATAAAATAATCGGTCAAATCATCGGGGAAGCCGGACTCCCCTTCCACCACGAAAAGCAGATCAGGCAGTTTTCATCAGGCATGAAGCAACGGGTAAAGATCATCCTTGCCATGCTTTCCGATGCCCGGCTCCTGCTGCTGGATGAGCCGTGTTCCAATCTCGACAAGGAGGGCCGTGAGTGGTACGGGCGTATGCTCGCCGTTTACGGCAGCAATAAAACGGTTTTTGTGGCCTCCAATCATCAAGCCGAAGAGTATCCGGGTAACTTTTCTCCATTCACATTATCGAAATTTTATTAATTTTGTGGCTAATTTTTTGAAATTCACTGATTGATACAGATTTATGGCTACAACTGCTGATTTTAGGAACGGGCTATGCCTGGAGTTCAATAATGATCTTTATACCATTGTAGAATTCCAACACGTAAAGCCGGGTAAAGGGGGTGCGTTTGTTCGTACCAGGCTGAAAAACCTGAAGACCGGAAAAATACTGGCACATACATTCAATGCCGGGCACAAAGTGAATGTGACAAGGGTTGAAAGACGTCCTTATCAATTCCTGTATAAAGACGAACTGGGTTATCACTTCATGCATCTGGCCACGTTTGAGCAGGTGAGTATTGAAGAGCATCTGTTGGATGCACCCGAGTTTTTGAAAGAGGGCCAGGAAGTGGATATTGTGTTCCATGCTGACACAGAAACGCCGTTGAGTTGTGATCTTCCTCCTTTTGTGGAGCTGGAGGTGACCTATACTGAGCCGGGTGTCAGGGGCGACACGGCCACCAATACCTTGAAGGCGGCCACGCTGGAGACGGGTGCGGTGGTGAATGTACCATTGTTCATTGACACCGGGGAGAAGATCAAAGTAGACACACGCACCAAAGCATACGCAGAAAGAGTAAAATAAACCCATGACATGCGACTATTACCTCCCAAAACGCTGAAGGAGATTGCCGGGTCCCTTGCTGCTGAATTTGCCGGGAACCCTGACATTCTGATCAGCGGCATCAATGAAATACACCGGGTAGCAAACGGCGATATCACCTTTGTTGACCATCCCAAATACTATAAAAAGGCACTTGATTCTGCTGCCACCACCATCATCATCAATAAAAGAATGGCCACTCCCAACGGGAAAGCTTTGATCTTTTCTGATGACCCTTTCCGCGACTTCGTCAGCCTGATCAAGCGATTTCGTCCGTTTATTGCGGCCGACAGCATGATCAGTCCGGATGCCAGCATTGGCGAAGGTACGCTTATCCAGCCGGGTGTATTCATCGGCAACAAGGTCACTATTGGCAAAAACTGCCTGATCCATCCCAACGTGAGCATTTATGACCACACGGAGATCGGCGATCACGTGATCATTCATTCGGGTGCGATCATCGGTGCCGACGCTTTTTATTTCAAGCGCCGTCCGGAGTATTATGACAAGCTTGAATCGTGCGGGCGCGTGGTTATTGAGGATCATGTGGAAATAGGTGCCAACACCACCATCGACAAAGGGGTTTCCGGTGACACCACCATCGGGAGAGGCACCAAGCTGGACAATCTGATACAGATCGGACACGACACCATCATTGGCAAAAACTGTCTTTTCGCGGCCCAGGTTGGCGTGGCAGGCTGCGTCAACATCGAAGACAACGTGATCCTTTGGGGCCAGGTGGGCGTACAAAAAGACCTGACCATCGGAGAAGGTGCTGTGGTGCTGGGACAGTCGGGCATTGCCAAATCGCTGGAAGGCAACAAAACCTATTTTGGATCACCGGTTCAGGAAGCCAGGGAAAAGATGAAAGAGCTGGCCATGATGAAAAGACTGCCGGGGATCATCGAAAAGCTTTGAAAAAAGTACCATTTATTCTTCAATAAGATACTCCGTTTCACCGATCTCACCGGGTTTATATTTTGAGGGGCACTTCAGCAGGAGGCTTCCTGCGACGAAGCGGTCGCCTTCGTACCTGCCGATGAGGACCACTTCATCCGACAATTCAAAATCCTGGGGTTTGGCGCCAAAATAAAGCACTTCTGCAACTTCCCCGTGCCGGTCGTCCATATGGAATGTAAGGGTCAGTGTATTGTTGACTACTTTTTCCTCTATGGGATGGCTGCGGTCCAGCTCCCCGATGATGCGGAAATCACGCCCCGGATGTTCGCGTGCTTTGGCAAAGCTGGCATAGGTGTCGGCATTATAAACCGTGCTGATAATGGCACCAATGGCAATCACCACAAAGATCAAGCCGACGATCTGTGATTTTTTCATGATGGATTGTTCTCTTTTTTTTGTTGCGCTTCCAGCGTGCCGATTTTCTTTTCGGCTGCACTGATCTTATGTTCCAGGTAAAAAAGGAACACGGCAATTCCCACGAAAATGATCACCAGCAAGAGAATGACCACCAGGATTTTTGTCTCACCCATGATGTATGTTTTTATTTTCTGTTAAATCGTTGATGCGGGCAGCCAGCTTTTCCGTTCTGAACAGGATTGTAAACAGCCACCATGCCATGATAAACCATCCTGCTATGGCGGGATAGAAAACGATCCGCATTCCCGGGGCAAGGTCGCCGGTAGCAAGGGCGGGGTTTCCATCCACACCCGGATGGATAGACGCCGACGCTGTTCGTGGCAATATCATGATAAAGACAAAAAACAAAACGAAGGCGAACACGTTGTAAACAGCCGCCAGCCGAGCCCTTTTGTCCTGGTCTTCAACCGAAGACCGCAAAACGATGTATGCCAGGTAGGTAAGCATACCCACCGCTGCACCGTTGAGCTTCGGGTCGTTCACCCAGAAAGCACCCCAGGTGAATTTTGCCCAAAACATGCCGGTCAGAAGCCCAAGCGCACCAAAGAGCAAGCCTGTTCTCACCGCAGCAAATGCTTTTATGTCGTCCTCCGGATTGTTTGTCAGCAGGTATCTGATACTGAAAACCACTCCCGCAAACAGAATAAAGATCATTCCAAACCACATGCCCACATGGAAATAGATGTTCCGTATGCTTTGCCTGATCACGGGTAAATCGGGAACTTCAAACAGAAAACCACCAATGATCACCCAAAGGATCAGCAGAATACCGAGAAATTTCCACCAGTTTTTCCTGAGTACCTGCATGTTGTATTTCTTTTTGATGATGCCCGTCATGATCCCACGTGCATTATCGCTGTTTAATCACGCCAAATATACGGAAATAATATCATAGATAGAATGATTGATATAGAGATCAAGAGGATGATGATGAAGATATCCGCGGCCATTTCGGAAACGGAGGCTCCATGGAGGCCGGCCGATGACACCCTGATGAGTAATAACAATAGTGGTAAGATGAGGGGGAAACCCAAAACAGCCATGAGCGTAAAATTGTTCTTTGCCCGTGAGGCGATGGCCGAAATCAGGCTGAGTATTGCTGCGAAGCCGATCATGCCCAGGAGCATATTCAAAATAAAAAGGGATATGGAAACAACGGGATTTCCCATGAAGGAAATAAAAACCAAGAATCCCGTGAGTCCAAGGCCCAGCATCAAAATGGCATTGTAGATCATCTTCGCGGCCATGAATTCGCCCGCGCTCACCAGGCTGAAATAGTAGAGATGCCGGTTTTCATGTTCCTGCATAAAGCTTTTCAGGATGCTGTTCATGGCGGCAAACAGCATTATCAGCCAAAACAGGGCATTCCATGTTTGCACAGGGATCATCCCGTCAAACGCCAGGTAAGCAACAAAAACTGTGGAAATGAGATACAACAAAATACCCCCGAGGGCAAATTTTTGCCGCCATTCCAGTTTCGCCTCCTTCCTGAGCAATGCACCAATTTTCTGAAGCTGCATCAAATAACGCCTTTAGATCTGCATCCTAATGGGATGCGGAATACCGGTACAAGATACGAAAAAAGAAGACGGAAACCATTTAGCCGTTTCATGACGACGAAAGATAAACAAAGCCAGGCCATAACATTTGATTTTAGGATCCGGTATCTGTAAAAAGATATATGGAAAGCCCTTTAAAATGCTGGTGATACTCTGCCGGGGTGTTGATGTTGACCAGTGTGTTCGGGTCGGTGACGGTTACAAGCTGCTGTGGGTATTTTTCCAGGTAAAGACGCACATGGTGAACCGGATTGGATTCGTGCAGGATGTCCGTTGCCGCTTTTTTGGAAATCAGGGCGGGATGTCCCCTCTTATCGCCGCAGACAGGCCGGATAAATGATGCTTTGTGGATAACGGAGGCCAGTTGCTGCAACAGGGCTGTGTTGATGAAAGGGTTGTCCACGTTGTGCACAAACACCGGGCAAAGCTCCCTGATGGCCTCCAAGCCTTTTTGCAAGGAAAAAAACCGGCCTTTTTCGGGATGTTGGTTCAGCACAACATGCACATTAGCAGGCCAGCCGGGGTCGTTTTCTGAAAGCCACTTCATACCATCATCATTTACAACCACGGATATCTCGCGGCAGGGAAAATCAGCGAAAACCTGCACACACCGTTGCACGAAAGAACGGCTTTCATCAAAAGGTAAAGATAATTTGGGCACGCCCATACGACGGGAAATACCCGCTGCCATAATTACCGCTGAAAAGAATTGTTCTGCCATGTTCCAAACATTTCCTATTTTTGGCAAGTGTCTGCACCTGCACCATAATACAATTTGATATGTCCGATAAATTATTTCCTTTGCCTTTGGGGCAACTGCTGAGCATAACACTTCACGAACTGGATCATAAAGATAGCTTTTTTGGTATACCCGCGGCTCTTTTTTATGATCCAACCGCTCAAAACGGCCCGTTTCGAAACACCATGCTTCATTCGACAGTGTTCGGCAAAAGGCTGCATACGCCTTTAGGGGTGGCTGCCGGTCCACACAGCCAGATGGCGCAAAACATTGTTGCGGCCTGGCTGCTTGGTGCCCGTTACATGGAGCTCAAAACCGTGCAGACGCTGGATGAGCTGGAAGTGTCAAAACCGTGCATCGACATGCAGGATGAGGGGTATAACTGTGAGTGGTCGCAAGAACTGAAAATCAGGCAAAGCTTTGAAGAATATTTACATGCCTGGATCATGATCCACCTGCTGAATCATCGTTTCGGATGGGGGAACGATCCCGGGCTTATCTTTAACATGAGTGTGGGCTACAACCTGGAAGGGATCATGAAAGACAATGTGCAGTGGTTTTTTGATCAGATGAATGACTGCAGCGAAGCATTGGCAGCTAAAATGGATGAAATCCGGCCGCTGTATCCCGGCATAGACACAATAAAAATTCCCGCGCAACTTTCAGACAACATCACCCTGTCTACCATGCACGGCTGCCCTGCGGGAGAGATCGAATCCATCGCCGGCTATCTGATGGAAGACAAAAAACTGCATACGTATGTGAAATTAAACCCTACCCTGCTGGGTGCTGAAAAGCTCAGGGAAATCCTGAACCAAAAACTGGGTTTTCTTACAGAAGTACCCGACCAGGCTTTCGTCCATGATCTCGCCTACAAGGATGCTTTAAGCATCATCAAAAACCTGCAAAAAACAGCTGCAAAGAACAATCTTGAATTTGGCCTGAAGCTCACCAACACGCTGGAGTCGCTGAACAACAAGGATGTTTTTGGTTCAGATGTCGAAAATATGTACATGAGCGGACGGGCATTGCATCCCTTAACGGTGAATCTTGCCTACCTGCTGCAGAAAGATTTCGGCGGCAAGCTGCAGCTTTCTTTTTCGGGTGGTGCCGATGCCTTCAATGCCGGTGCCTTGCTGGCATGTGGTTTTAAGACCATCACCACCTGTACTGATTTACTGAAGCCCGGCGGCATGATGCGACTGCCTCAGTACCTGGAAAACATTGCCGGCGAGATGCAAAAGTCAGGGGCAGGCGATCCGGATTCTTTTGTTATGAAATATGCATTGCCTGATGATCGCGGAAAAGATGCCGGAACAGCACACGCAGAAGGTAATACAGTGCTGCCGGATGGCGAAGCCGGCATCAGGGAGTCTGTGATCGTGGAAAATCTCAGAAAATATGCCGGTATGGTGGTGGAGAGTCCTGCCTACAAGATGGGCTACCTTACTCCACCCAACATCAAGACCGAACGGCGTCTTGGTTTGTTTGACTGCATTGCAGCCCCTTGTCGCGAAACCTGTGCCACCGGACAGGACATACCTGAGTATATGTGGCACACATCCCGCGGCGAATTCAGGGAGGCCCACGGTGTCATCCTGCGGACGAACCCCTTCCCTTCCGTTACCGGGATGATTTGTGACCATCTGTGTCAGAACAAATGCACGCGGGTACATTATGATGACCCTTTACATATCCGGGAGGTCAAGCGCTTCAATTCCGGACAGCAGGAGCCGGAATTGCGGCCTGCATCGCCGAACGGGCTCAGGGTGGCAGTGATCGGTGCCGGGCCGGCGGGGCTGTCGTGCGCATACTTTCTGGCCCTGGCAGGTTTTTCGGTGGAAGTGTTTGAACGTGCTTCGCGTGCCGGCGGGATGGTACAATATGCCATTCCGGGATTCCGGCTCACGGATGAAGCCATGGACAAGGATCTTGAGCGTATCACTTCCCTTGGCGTGAAGGTCAGCTACAACACCCGGGTTGACGGCGAGATGTTTGACCGGCTCAGAAAGAACTTCGACTTTGTATTCGCGGGAACCGGGGCACCTTTGTCGGCGCCGCTGAACATAGAAGGCATTCGTTCACAAGGGGTGCTGGATCCTTTGGATTTCCTTTTCCGGGTACGTGCCGGGGAGCAGGTCACCATCGGGAACCGGGTGGTGGTGATCGGTGGCGGAAATACGGCTATGGACGCTGCACGTACAGCTTACCGGCTGGTTGGTGAAAAAGGTAAGGTCACCATCGTGTACCGGCGTACCTTCCATGAGATGCCTGCCGACCAGGGTGAGATCAGGGCTGCCTTAGAGGAGGGTGTTGAATTTATGGAATTGTGTGGCCCGGAGGAAGTGATCACCGCCGACGGCCGGGTAAAAGCCCTTCGCTGCAGCAGGATGGAGCTTAAAGAAGCCGACGAATCAGGCCGCCGCAGACCCGTAAAGATCAGCGGCAGCACATTTGAGATCCCTTGCGACTCCCTGATTCCCGCTGTGGGGCAGGTTGTGGACACGGGATTTATGGATAACAAAGACCTGGCGACACGCGAAGGAAGCTATCTGACCCGGATCGGCAATGTGTTTACCGGTGGAGACGCCATGCGAGGTGCATCCACGGCCATAAACGCCATCGGCGACGGCCGTAAGGCGGCCGCTGAGGTTATCCACGCTGCGGGTTTAACAGAAAAATTATTACAAACCCATACACAAAAAGCTCATGATCCGGCGGAGATCATGCAACAACGTTCCAAACGCGTGTTTGCGCCCCGAATAGAAGAACTGCCGTTAAATGACCGCAAAAATTTTAAGCTGGTTCAAACGCCGCTTGGCCAAACGGACATCGTGGCAGAAGCATCGCGCTGCCTGCATTGCGACGAATTATGCAATACCTGCGTCACCGTTTGTCCCAACCTGGCTAATTATCCCTATCACATAGAGAAATTCCGGTTTCCCATACAGAAAATACAAAGAAGCAAGGATGGCAGTCCGGAAATAAAAAACAACGGTATTTTTTCCGTTGAACAGGGGGTCCAGATCATGAACATCGCGGATTTTTGCAACGAATGCGGTAACTGCATGACATTCTGCCCCACGGCTGATGCACCCTACCTGGTGAAGCCAAAGCTGCACCTGAGCATTGCCTCTTTTTATGATGCCGGCGACGGTTACTACCTTTCGCGGCTTGAAAACGCAAGCAATCTCATCGGCAAGGAGAACGGGCAGCTGTTTACCCTCTCCGAGCAAGAAAATCAATATGTTTTCGAAACCACGGAGGCCATAGTGACGCTTGGTAAGGAAGATTTCTCTGTAAAGGATGTGCAATTCCTTCAAAAAGAAGCCACAGAAGTATCGCTGGACAGGGCTGCCTCCATGCTGGTGATCCTGCAAGGTGCAAAAGCCCTGGGTCACCGGTAAGCGATATATTTTTTCTCATCAACATTCATTAAAAACACATGTTATGATCAGACCAATTGACAGCATCATCAATGAGAAGGCACTTGACAATGCCATTCAGCGATTCAGGGAGCGAAATATTTTGCTTCCCATGTTTGCTCAGCAAAAGGATCCATCACTGATCCCCGATAAAATCAAGAAACAGTTAAAGCATATTGGTTTGTGGGAAATACACCCCCTGAATCTTTTCCGTATCACCTGGAAGAACGAGCCCACAGAGAAAGGGGGTCTGTTTGGTGATGTAAATTACCTTGAGATACCCCGGGCGATCACGGGTATTGATGCCCGGGTGGTGATGATTGTGGGGAAGTGGTTTCCGACGGGAGCCCACAAGGTTGGTGCTGCTTACGGGTGTCTGGCCCCCAGGATCATCACCGGTGGCTTTGATCCTACGTATCACAAGGCTGTATGGCCATCCACGGGAAATTATTGTCGCGGTGGTGCGTTTGATTCCAAGCTGATGGGCACCGAATCGGTGGCTATCCTGCCGGAAGAGATGAGCCGGGAGCGTTTTGACTGGCTGCGCGATGAGATCGGATCGGAAGTGATCGCCACACCCGGTTGTGAAAGTAACGTCAAGGAAATTTATGATGCCTGCTGGGAGATCCGCCGGACGCGCCCCGACTGCATCATCTTCAACCAGTTTGATGAATTTGGAAACGCCGCCTGGCACTATAACGTCACTGGCAATGCCCTGGAAGAAGCCTTCAACCTGGTGAAAGACTCCAACAGCCGGATAGCTGCCTATGTGTCGGCCACAGGATCGGCGGGAACCATTGCCGCCGGCGACTACCTTCGCACCATCGCTCCCCATGTGAAAGTTGTCGCCTCCGAAGCCCTGCAATGCCCCACGCTGCTGAATAACGGGTTTGGCGGACACCGCATCGAAGGCATTGGCGACAAACATGTGCCCTGGGTGCACAATGTGAAAAACACAGATATGGTGACCGCCATTGACGATGAAGAATGCATGCGCCTTTTCAGGCTTTTCAACGAAGAAGCCGGAAAAAACTACCTGCGGTCAATCGGACTGTCAAACGATGAAGTAGAACAGTTGTCGCTGTTGGGTATATCATGCATTGCCAATTTATTGTCGGCCATAAAAACCGCTAAATATTACGAAATGACCGGTGATGACATTGTTTTAT
>REEA01000071.1 GCA_007695305.1 Bacteroidia bacterium | reverse complement strand
GCTAAAGACACCAAAACACTCTGCAAATAAAAATAAAACCTGCAAATATAATAGTTAGCAGGATATGGTTGCATTCTATTTTGTTCATTTTTGGGTAATCAACATTTTTCTTCTTGAACAAAAGAAAAACACCTTGGATATAACTACCTAAACATAAAGCAAATAATCATATCGGCTCATTCTTTGATAGCCTAAAGTATACATTATCTATCTGTCAATTAATATTTTGCATCATGATCAAAAACATATTTCTAGTGTTTTTCAGGAAAATTTTCCGGAAGGATGTGTATTCCGTTATTAATCTATTTGGTTTAAGCATAGGGATTGCAGCATGTTTGCTAATATTCCTTTATGTTGTTGACGAGCTTCGTTTTGACCGTCACCATGAACATGCAGAAAATGTTTATCGCATAATAATGGAAAACAAACCCACCGGCACTTATTTATCCTTGCATCCGGCGGTCATGAAATCAACTTTAGATGGCCGTGTACCGGGTGTTGAGCATATTGCGAGGTATTTTCCTTTACCTGCTATTACTACAGATGCCGGACGAGATCCAATTACTGAACACGCTTTTGTTGCCGCAGATGGCTCCATTTTGGATATTCTGACACTGGAGTTTGTACATGGAACTCCGGAAACCGCATTTTCGACGCCAAATTCTGCCATTGTAACCAGGGAGACTGCTCAAAAGTATTTTGGGGATGATCATCCCATAGGCAAAATAATCACGGTTGAAAATGAAATCAATTTCACAGTGACCGCTATGATTGAACCTTTGCCCCCGCAATCACACATTCATTTCAATATTTTAGCAGATATTGAAGGCTTTCGTTCATATTTGCCGAGTGCTTTTACTGACTGGGCAAATCTTTCCAGCTCTCTTTATGTTCGCTTGCATCCGGCAGCAGATCCGAAAGCCACAGAAACATATATTACGGAACTCATATGGGATGCACAACCGGCATTTAAGGATAATGTTTATTTTCCTCTTCAGCCAATGCTGGACATCAGGCTTCGATCACACAATATTGAATGGGACACGGCCAATGTTGGCAACCAGACCACAGTGATCATCTTTGGGGCCATTGCATTGATGATCCTGGTGCTGGCATGTTTCAACTTCGTGAATTTATCCGTTGCGTTGGCTGTCAGGCGATCGAAAGAAATCGGGATCAAAAAAATTCTGGGCGCTGGACGTGCAAAACTGATCGGTCAATTCATTGCCGAAACATTTGTAATGGTTTCACTGGCCATGATTCTGGCCTGGATATTTGCTGAATTATTCTTGCCGGTAATGGGCTACCTGACCGGAAAGAATCTTCAATTATCGTTGCTTAATGACACCTGGAACGTGGTGTTTCTTATTTCAACCATTGTATTGATATCCGTTCTTGCCGGTCTGTATCCGGCATTGGTGGTGTCGCGTTTCAAGGCTGTCGATACACTTAAGGGTGCACCGGTGATAGCCAATATCAAAAGCCCGGGTAACAGGCGTTTTCAATTCGGGATACGACAAATACTCATGATATTGCAATTTGCCGTTTCCACTGCACTCATTGTTTCCAGCCTGATGATTTTTTTACAGATGCAATTCCTTTCCAACCGCTCGGCCGGTTATGAAAGAGAGGGACTAATAGTCGTGAAAAACCCATACGACTCAAATAGTGAATCGCGGGCAAATTGGTTGAAAAATGAATTGATGCAAAATCCCAATATTTCTCTTGTAAGTTTAGGACACAATGTTCCACCCGGATATCCCACAAATTATTCAAGTTTTGCATATGCCACCCAAAGCGGCGATGAAACCTTTCATGGCGCCCTTATCTCTGTTGATGAAAATTATTTCTCAACACTCGGTGCTAAGATAATCCAGGGCAGGGATTTCTCATCAGATTTTGCCCTGGATGCAGCTACGGCAACCATTATCAATGCTACAGCAGCTGCAAGAATGGGGCTGGATGATCCATTGGGGGCAAATCTGAGAGGGTTCTACGACAACCAGGCCAGACGTATAATCGGCGTGATAGAAGACATTCATTTTGCCTCCATGCATGAAACCGTGGAGCCAATGGTGTTTTTTATGGAATCGCAGGCATATCCTCAGAATTGGCACAATCTTGTCATCAGATATACATCTGATGAAGCGGATATCATTTTCGCTCATATACATGAACTGTGGCAGGAAGTGGCACCTCAGTGGCCCATCCAGTATTATTTTCCTGAGCAAAAATTCAAGGAAGACTACCATGACGACAGACGCTCCATGCTGCTGATTTCCAGCTTTGCATCGCTGGCAATAGTGCTTTCGTTACTTGGACTTTTTGGATTAGCCCTCTATTCAACAGGTGCAAGAACCAGGGAAATTGGTATTCGCAAAGTGCTTGGCGCATCCTTAAAGAACATCACAGGAATGATCGCGAGCGATTTTGGCATACTGGTGATTATATCCAATATCATTGCCTGGCCCGCAGCGTATTTGTTCCTGAGTCGCTGGCTTGAGCAGTTTGCCTACAGGATACACATTCAATGGACAATATTTTTGGTGTCCGCAGTGTTTGTATTTCTCATCGCGACCGCAACTGTATGGATCATTGCATACAAGGCTGCAAAGGAAAACCCTGTAAAGGCAATTCAACAAGCAAATTAAGTGCTATCTTCTCCATGAAATGCCTCTGATACGTCTTTTTTAATTCAAAATGATTGACAGGTCAGGGGCTTTTCGCAATTACTGAGAAATTTCTTATATTTATTGATTTGCAAATACAATTGTTGCAACTTTGCAGTGATGAAGATCTAGCCTGTATTATTCATGCTTTTAATTCAGGTCAGATGCGAGGCGTCGAAAGCCGCCG
>REEA01000132.1 GCA_007695305.1 Bacteroidia bacterium | reverse complement strand
GCTTCCAGTTGCTTCGCAAGCTGGAAGTTCAGGGGTTTCTTGCCGGAAGCTTCCAATTGCTTCGCAAGCTGGAAGTTCCTGCGCTTTGGACAGAATGACTTTCGGATGTAAGTTTAGTTGAGGAAACGTAAACCGTTATTAAGTGGAGAGTTAAGAATGAAAAGTGATGGAAGTTGTCACACGGGATTCATATACTTTTTACTTTATCGGCAGTTTCAGCATCAGTTTATCTTCAAGAAAAAGCTCCAGGTGGTCGCCGATCTGAACGGGGCCAACGCCTTCGGGTGTACCTGTAAAGATGTAATCCCCGATCTTGAGTGTAACATATTGGGAAACATGGGCAATGATCTTGTCAAAACTGTGCAGCATTTGATCTGAATTGCCTGTTTGCACTGTTTTACCATTTTTTTTCAACAAAAATGAAATACTCTTATTGTTGTCCAGGTCATTGAGATGAACAAATTTACTGATGGCGGCAGATCCGTCGAATGCTTTGGCCATTTCCCAGGGCAGGCCATCTCTTATGCACTGTTTTTGAAGGTCGCGCGCCGTGAAATCAATGCCCACTGTTACGGCATCATAATAGGTATGTGCAAACCGGGGTTGAATGTTTTTACCCAGTTTGCAGATTCTGAGTACAAGCTCGGCTTCGTAGTGTATTTCTTTGGAAAAATCGGGATAATAAAAGGGCAGCTGAGCCCTGATGATGGCTGTTTCCGGCTTCATGAAAAACAGGGGGTATCCGGGGGGCTGTTGGTTCATTTCACGGATATGGCCGGCGTAGTTTCTTCCGATACAGATGATTTTCATGCCAATTTCAGAGGTCTTTCATGATCTTGTTTCCCAGGTCGTAACCCCTTAGCATGATGGATTGAATGACATTTTTTGTAGAAAGGGGGAAGTCGGCTTTCATCATCCAGTCGAAATACTGGGGTTCTTTTTTAAACACTTCTTCTACAAGCTGGTTTTTGTGTTTCCCGAATTTAAAAATTTCTTTTCCTTCCTTGTTATAGCCGATGTGGCCAACCAGATCTGCATTATTGTGATTATATGAAAACTCATACAAAGCCTGGACGTCATTTTTTACTGGTTTTGTGATTTGTCCTGAATGATCTTCGTATTCAGTGTCTTCATAACGTTCGAGCTGGGCGAGCAGAATTTCATAGGTGGCCCTGGTGTCGGTCTCGGCCTCGTGGGCATCCACCAGTTCTTTGCCGCAATAGAATCTATAGGCGGCTTTAAGGGTGCGGGGTTCCATTTTGTGAAAGATGTTCTGCACGTCAACAAGCCTTCGTTTTTTGATATCAAACTGTATGCCGCAGCGTAAAAACTCTTCAATAAGCATGGGTACATCAAACTTGTTGGAGTTATAGCCTGCCAGGTCACAGTTTTGGAGAAACTTGTTCAACGTTGGAGCCAGCTGGGCAAAAGTTGGGGCATCTGTAACATCTTGATCTTTGATGCCGTGGATCGCGCTTACCTCGGCCGGAATGGGGATAGTAGGGTTTACCAGTTTTGTGAGCGATTCGGTGCTGCCATCGGGATTTACCCTGTAAACACTGATTTCAACGATACGGTCTCTGACAACGTTGGTGCCGGTTGTTTCAAGGTCAAAAAAGGCGATGGGCCGGGTAAGGTTTAGCTGCATGTCTATTGTTTTTAGCAGATACACGTGGCGCATACAGACAGATAATCTGTATGCGCCTGCATATTGTCATATTAAATTATTTGAAACTACGAAGTTACAAAAAATCAGAGTTAATAAAGCTATATGCCTTGGTTTGTATCAAAGTTTTCAAGATATTCGGCCACACGCTGCAGGAACATCCCGCCAAGGGCGCCGTCCACAATGCGGTGGTCGCAGGAGAGGGAAAGATCCATTCGGTGGCGGATTCCGATGCTGTCGCCGTGTGGACCTTCGATCACCACAGGTTTCTTTTGAATTAACCCAACCCCCAATATGCCGACCTGTGGCTGATTGATGATCGGTGTTCCCATGGTTGCACCAAATGTACCAAAATTGGTAAGTGTGAAGGTGCCGCCTTGGATGTCATCCGGTTTCAGCTTGTTTTGCCGCGCCCTTTGTGCCAGGTCATTTACTTCTTTGGCCAGTCCCAGCAGGCTTTTGTGGTCAGCATTTTTAATCACGGGCACGATCAGGTTGCCATCGGGCAGCGCAGCTGCCATCCCCACATTGATATTTTTTCTCTTGATGATGTTTTGTCCGTCGATGGATACATTAACCATCGGATAATCGCGCAATGCCTTGGCAATGGCTTCGATGAAAATGGGGGTAAACGTAAGTTTCTCCCCTTCTTTGTCCATCAATACCTTTTTATACTTATTGCGCCAGCGCACGATATTCTCCATATCCACTTCCCTGAAAAGGGTAATATGGACAGAAGTATCTTCCGACATCACCATGTGCTCGGCAATAAGCTTGCGCATGCGGTCCATTGCCACCACTTCATCCTTTTCTCCAACCGGGATAGCCGGGGGAGTTGGCTTGGCTGCAGAAACCGATGTTTTTTCTGATTTTTCCGCGACAGGCTCTTCGGCTGCTGCAGGTTTTTCTGAGCGGGTTTTCAGGTATTTCAGGAGGTCATCTTTGGTCAATCTGTTGTTTTTACCGCTGCCTGGTATCTTTTCCAGTTCTGCAAGAGGGATATTTTCTTCTCTGGCGATACTCCTTACAAGGGGAGAATAGAAACGTTCGCTTTCGCCAAAGCCTTCAGGAGAAGTAATGCCCGTAACGGCATCATCCTCTTTGGCTGTTTTTGCTGTTTCGGATGTATGCTCAGCAGGTTTTTCGGGTTCCTTTTCGGGAGCGGCTTCCGCAGTCTGACCCTCTTTCCGGTCTTCAACGTCCGCTTCTCCTTCCATCTCAATGATGGCGATCACGGTATCTACCTCAACAGTATCTCCCTCTTTAAACAATTGCTCCTTCAAAACGCCTTCTACCGGGCTGGGAATCTCTGAATCCACCTTGTCGGTTGCCAATTCGAGGATAGGGTCATCCAACTCAATGCGGTCACCAACATTTTTCAGCCACCTGGTAATGGTTGCCTCCGTAATGCTCTCGCCCAGCTTGGGCATCTTTAATTCAAATGTTGCCATATGTATTCATTTTGTCATTGTTTACAATCAAAGCTGCAAGATTGAAACAGGGTTTTCTTCCACACCGGACACATTGCAGAAATGCCATGCTTTTTGATCTTAATCGTCATTTTTATCAGTATCAATGAACGAAGCAGACATTATTCACCGCCCGGCTGTGAAGTATAAACAGATCACGTTCCTGCACAGACTTCACGGTGTTTTCCCTGAAGATACAGTTTAACTAAAATCAGAACAAAAAACGGCCAAAAAGGTTTAAACCTTATCAATACTCTTTTTTCAGGGTCAAACAGTTTTTCGACCCAGCTCGCGATAGCGCGTATAGCAGATCCGCAGGTCTGTTTCCAATTTGTAATCTTTCGCATAGAGGCTGTTCAGGTTGTCCAGTGTATCTTCTTTCAGATGTTTGTTTCTGATAAGATCGCCCGGAGATAACACTCCTTTTCGAAGTGGTGGCAACTGACTCTGTTTTCCGGTTTGATGATAACCAATCCATGAACGTTTCCCTGTCAAAACCTTAAATAAATTTTTCAGAAAACCAAGTCTGTGTTTCTGAAAGACAAGGTGCAGGGGAAGGGTTACAATAAGCAGCACAGACAAGGCAATATCAAAAAACCGTTTGTTTCTTTTGTTGGATGGCAGATTGATGGCATTGACGTTGATGGTGAAGAGGTCTCCGAACGTGTCGATGCTGTTGCTTCCAATAATAAACAGACTTTCAGGGGGGGCAATTTTAAAATGCACCTGCTCGCTTTGCAGTTCTGACATGTGGCTGATGATGGTTTGCGACGGTATATCACCGGCACAAAAGATCACTTCGTTAATCCTGTAGATGTCAATGATCTCCCTGATATCTTTAGCATTGCCCAGGTAGCCATTTGTTCCCGGTTTATTTTCTTTGAACGACACCAGGCCGATGAATGAGGTATTGCCGCTTTGTCTGAGCATTTGCAGAATGCGTGCGGCTTCTTTCCCGTCGCCGGCAATCAGCACCCTTTTGTTTTCCGGGGCACTCAGATGCAGGGTCTTATGCTTGATAAGGGTATAGAATGTTCGTGTAATGATCATGGCGAATAGTGCCCATACACTACCCAGCAGGATCAATGCCCTTGAAAATCTGTACTCAATGGGTAATAAGGCATAAATCACAAGTATGGCGATGGTGCCGATGCCGATACCACGCACCAGGCGAAACAAACTGACCGGCTTGTCATATCCACCGCTGATGTATGTGGCCGAAAGCCAGAATAATATATATGCCGGAACGAAAAAACCCATAAACTCCGGTGGGTAATAGGTTGACTCTGCGGCAAATATCTGATGTCCCCAGTAATTCTTCAGATAAAAAAAGCCGCCGTAAATCAGGCCTGCGTCCGCAGCGGGCCAGAAGATCCGTCTGAAAAACCGGGCCAGAATCGCAATAAGTGCCCTGAAATAAATGGCCAGGTTGATCAAAAAGGAAAAGGCTCTTGCATTTTTCTGCGAAAAATGTTTGCGCGCGAAAATGATCATGGCATTATAGAAAACCAGCACATAATTGACGCTGCTTTTCTTGGTACTTTCCCCTTTGTAGTGGATGATCCTGGTGCCGGGATAATAATAATTTTTATAACCCGCTTTCACGATGCGGTGAGAAATATCAATGTCTTCCCCGTACATAAAAAAGCTTTCATCGAGCAGGCCGGTTTTTTCGAGGACCTCTTTCCTGAGCAGCATAAAAGCACCTGACAGTACTTCCACCTGGTGGGTATGCTCTTTGTCAAGATAGCCCAGGTGATATTTTCCAAATATTTTTGATTTTGGAAAAAGCGCTGAAAGCCCGAATATTTTTGAGAAAGCTACTCCCGGGGTAGGCAATCCCCGTTTCGATTCCGGTAAGAACCGGCCCTGCCCGTCCAGCATTTTTACCCCCAATGCCCCGGCATCGGGATGATCGTCCATAAAAGCAACAACCTTTGGTAAGGTATCATCTTCAACAACCGTGTCGGGGTTTAACAACAGAACATATTTGCCCTTTGCTTGTCTGATGGCCTGATTGTTGGCTTTGCTGAACCCCAGGTTTTCACGGTTGGCAATCAGTTTAACCCCGGGAAACTTTTCTTTAACCATTTCCACCGAGCCATCTACGGAGTGATTGTCAACAACAAATACTTCCATGTCCAGTTCCCGTCCTGACTTAAACACCGACTGCAGGCATTGCTGCAGGAAGTGCTGCACGTTATAGTTTACAATCACAATGGATAGTTGCATGGCTATGGCTGGCTTGTTTTGTCGTATTCTGTGCGATAGATGATCGATCGCCCGAGGGTAACCTCATCGGCGTATTCCAATTCGTCGCCGATGGCAATACCCCTGGCAATTACGGATATTTTCAGGTCAAAAACCTTTAGCTTTTTAAACAGATAAAAATTTGTTGTATCCCCTTCCATGGTGGTACTAAGGGCAAAGATCACTTCTTTCACTTCCTCATTGCCGGTCAGTCTTTCTGCCAGGGCACCAATGGTCAGATCAGCCGGCCCGATTCCATCCATTGGGGAAATAATACCACCCAATACATGATAGAGGCCGTGATATTGCCCGGTGTTTTCAATGGCGATAACGTCACGGATGTCTTCCACGACGCAAATCAATGACCTGTCGCGGCGGGATGAGCTGCAAATTTCACAAAGGATATTATCGGAGATATTATGGCATTCTTTGCAGTAAACCACTTTTTTGTGCAACTGCATGAGGGCTTCCGAAAAACGGCCAATGGTGTCACTGTCCTGTTTCAACATATGCAGGACAAGTCTCAGGGCTGTTTTTTTGCCAATGCCCGGCAAACGTGAAAACTCCTCAACGGCAGTCTGTAACAATTTGGACGAAAAATGCTCCATACGCAAAATAACCAATACAAAGATATGACCTGCCGGTATTTAGCCGAATTATGATGATCATTCTCAAAAACAGCCGGCAATGGTCAGTCAGTCAAAGTTAACAATAATTGCAGCGCACAAAGATAAAATCTTTGGCTATTTTTGTCACATCAAATAAAATCCTTACCAACTTATGACTCCGGCACTGATCCTTCTAACCTTTATCATATACACTTCGCTGCTTTTTTTTATTTCCAGGCTCACCGTTCGAAAAAAAGCCAATAATGAAACATATTTTTTGGGCAACAGGAATTCTCCATGGTATGTAGTTGCATACGGGATGATCGGTGCTTCTCTGTCAGGGGTTACTTTTATGTCTGTTCCGGGTCTGGTGCACCTGGAGCAATTTTCATATATGGTGCTGGTGCTGGGATACCTTGCAGGTTACGCTGTTATTGCCGGTGTGTTGCTGCCCCTGTATTACAAACTGAATCTTACTTCCATATACACCTACCTCGAACAACGTTTTGGTTTTTCCTCCTATAAAACCGGCGCGTTCTATTTTGTTGTCAGCAGATTGATTGGCAGTTCATTCCGGATGTTTTTGGTGGTGATTGTGCTACAACGCTTTGTGTTCGACGGTTGGGGTATCCCGCTGGCTGCAACAGTGTCGCTGTTCATGATCCTGATTTTGTTGTACACATTTCGCGGGGGAATAAAGACCATTGTATGGACCGATACCCTGCAGACTACCTTCATGATTGGTGCGGTGATCATTAGTATTATATTGATATCCAAACATCTTGACATGGGCATTGGGGACCTGTTTACAGAAGCGGGTAATCGTGGATATACAAAATTGTTTGTGTTTGACATCAATGACCCCCGGTTTTTTCTGAAACAATTCTTCGCGGGTATGTTTATCACTATTGTCATGACAGGTTTAGACCAGGATATGATGCAGAAGAACCTTAGCTGCAGAAACTTGCGTGATGCACAAAAGAATGTGCTCACTTTTGGGGCCATCCTGATTCCCATCAATCTGATGTTTCTTTTTTTGGGTTCTGTTTTATGGATCTTTGCTTCTCAGGAGGGGATACTGTTGGGCCCCGGTCAAACCTCCGACGAGTTGTTCCCCACCATTGCGCTTCAGCACCTGGGGGTGGCTGCCGGCCTGACCTTCTTCTTCGGTTTGGTATCAGCGGCTTATTCCAGTGCCGACGGTACGCTCACGGCACTAACCACGGTTTTTTGCATTGACTTTATGGGGCTCAGGCGTCAAAAAGGTATGACTGAAAAAAGAATTACAAGCATCCGTTACAGGGTGCATGTTATGTTTGCCTTTTTGATGATGATTATCATCATCGCCTATGGCGCCATCAATAATCAGGCACTTATCAGCACCTTGTTTACCATTGCCGGATATACTTACGGCCCGCTGCTGGGATTATATTTTGTTGGCTTGTATACCAAATGGAAGGTAAAGGACCGCTATGTCCCCATAGTAGCTGTATTATCGCCCCTGATGAGCTTTTTACTGAGTGCGAACTCCCAGTGGCTTTTCAATGGTTATCGTTTTGGATTTGAAATACTGATCGTCAACGGTTTATTTACCATCATCGGTTTGTATATATTGAGAAAAAAGCCCGGCATGTAATGATACCGGGCTTCGGGGTGTGTTTATTGATAAGATCATTCTACAAAGCTTACCCATCCGTTGGTATCCGGCTCTTCGCCGTACTGTATGGCCTGTAATTTTTTGAAAAGCTTTGTTGACCAGGGTCCGGCTTTTCCCGGGTCGCCAAAAGTATAGGTTTCACCGGTTTCTCTGTCAACAATTTTGCCGATGGGTGATATGATGGCTGCGGTACCACATGCACCGGCTTCTTCAAAGGTACTGAGTTCCTCAACCGCTACTTCCCGGCGTTCTACCGTCATGCCCATCTCTTCAGCAATTTGCATCAGGCTCATATTTGTGATGGATGGCAGGATAGAATCAGACTTTGGTGTGATGTAAGTATTGTTTTTGATGCCAAAGAAGTTGGCCGGGCCGGCTTCGTCAATATACTTTTTCTCTTTGGCTTCGAGGAAAATAACAGAAGCATACCCTTCTGCCTTGGCTCTTTCGGAAGCGCGCAGGCTGCCCGCGTAATTACCGCCTACTTTGATGTGTCCGGTGCCAAGGGGCGCGGCACGGTCGTAATCGCGCACGATTTGCATGGTTACCGGGTTGAATCCTTCTTTGAAATAGGGTCCTACAGGACCTACAAATACCATGAAAAGATACTCCTTAGCGGGATTTACACCAACCTGAATACCCGTTCCGATAAGTAATGGACGAATATACAAAGCAGCACCATGGCCAAAGGGTGGCACATACTGTTCATTTAATTGTACAGCTTTTGAAACCATTGTATGGAAAAGGTTTTCCGGAACCCGGGCCATCAAAATGCCATCGGCTGATCGCTGCATTCGTTTGGCATTCTCATCCCAGCGAAACAGCCGTACCTTTCCGTCTTTGCCGCGGTAAGCCTTCATCCCTTCAAATGCTTCCTGCCCGTAGTGAAGGCAGGTAGCTGCCATGTGGATGTTGATGTGCGGCGAGGAAGAGACTTCTATCTCTCCCCACTTTCCATCACGGTAATAACATCTTACATTGTAGTCGGTTGGGAAATAACCAAAGGGTAGTTTTCCCCATTCTATGTTTTGCATAATATGAATGTTTAGTGAATGAATAGGATACCGTGCTAAATTAAAATAATATTTGGAATTATAAGGTCCTTTCTGTGTATTTATTTTTGAATAAACAAAAAGCAGAGATTAAACTGCCTGAACTGGCGTTGGTTTTTACTGGTGCAGGGTAATAGTGTCCATTAGCTGCAGGATTTTGCGGCGCATGGTTGCCGCGTTTCCATCATAGTGATTAACGATGATTACAAAAGCGGCGAGGTTTCCGTTTTGCATGGTAGTATAGCCGGAATATGCCAATACATCATTCAGAAAACCGCTTTTCGCCCGCAGTATACCTTCTGAACCGGTGCCGCGCAGATGGTTTGCCAGGGAACCACTTTGGCCGGCTATAGGCAGGCTGTTATGCAGTATCTCAAATGTGGGATGTTTTGCCGCGGCATCAAGTACCACCATGAGTTGGTTGGCAGTGATGCGGTTAGATGGTGACAGACCGCTGCCGTCGGTGATCTTATCCAAAGATGGTACTATCCCGAATGCATCCCAGTGTTGCTCTAAAGCTTTTAATCCGGCTGAAAAAGAACCCTCTCCGCGGGTGTTGTAACCAATTGTTTTGAGCAAACTTTCTGCAAATGAGTTAACACTGGTCAAATTGGTGCGGTAAACAATATCTTCCAGTGGCACGGATCTCCATGTGGTAATTACCGTTCTGTTTTCGGATGGGATGATTCCATCACCGGCCGCATTTCGATAGCTGGTAGCTATTCCGGTTACTTCAACACCCTGGTTGTTAAGAAAATGCCAGAGGGAGGTGGCGGCATGGAGCGGAGGATCCGGCATGGATCCCCTGACTGCAAAGCTTTTTGCACCGAGGGGTACAGTACCTGTCAACCGTCTTTCGGGTACAAAGGGTGCACCGTAAATATAGACCTGGTCTCCTGACCCGACCGGGCCCGTGGTAACTTCGTTGATGAATGACAAATTGGTGATGGTGGGATATGTATTTACCACGGTGGCAGGCTGACCAATACCGGATCCCGCATCAAAATAAACACGGTATTCATTTTCGTGAACGGTGAGTCCGCTGGTGCCGGCTCCAAAGTAGTTGCCGATATGTTGCCATATCCATCTGCCGGGCACCATTGCATCGTCAAAAATACGTTCGTCGGCAATGATGTGCCCATTTATTTTGCGAATACCGGCCGCACGCAATGCCGCTCTCCATTTTTCGAAAACATTGTTTAATGCGAGCGAATCGTGCATCATTTCCGAACCAAAAGAAGGATCTCCGCTGCCTCTAATGTAGAGATTTCCATGTAAAACCCCCTCAATGTCAACTTGTCCGTTGTATTCAAGATGCGTTTCATATTGGAAATCATGTCCCAGCAGCATCAGGGCACTAACAGTGGTGATCACTTTTTGTGTTGATGCAGGTACCAGGTATTGATCCGTGTTAAAAGCCAGGATTTCTTTATCATCGGATATATCTTTTACGTAAAAACCCCAGGATGCATGATCCAGTGCATTGTCGGAACGGAAGCTTTCAAAAGCCCGGAATAATGGTGAGCTGTCGGATTGCCCGGATGAAAGGGGCAGCGAAAGGCTGCAAAACATCAACAGAAAAATACAAAACAGTATATTGCGCATAAACAGCGGTTATGATGAATGAATGGGGTTTTATCTGCCAAAAACCGAAATGTTGAAATATCTTCTTGGATTTTCCCGGATATCTTCCAGCAGCAGTTCAAGCTGTCGGGATGCTTCATTGAGGTTGTGATACAGCGAATCATCCTGCAAAAGCATTCCGGCTGAGCCTTCTCCCGCATTGATTTTTTCAACCATAGCCGATACAGCTTCCACGGATGAGGCAGTATTCAGAATGATGTTCCGGAAATCTTCAGAGGCAAGGGTTTCGCTCATTTCGTTGATGTTCTCAATAATATGATTGAGTACTTCATGGTTTTCTTCAATATTGGTGGTTATGGATTCCACGCTTGCCATGATATTCGCAAATCGATCTGATTCCCGGGCCAGTGTAGCCATCGTACGTTGAAAATCCTCGATGCTGTATTGTATGTCCCGGATGCTTTTTTCATTGAGAAGGGTATTAATGGCCGTAAGTAGCGAGTCTGTCTGGATCATCAGTCTTTCTGCCCTGTCACGAAACGGAACGATCTGTGTGCTCAGAACGTCCATTATGTCGGGTTGTACATAACCCGGGATGGTATCTCCTTTTTGTATGCTTCGGGAAGAGTTTCCGAGCGTAATTTTCAGTTCTCTTTCGCCGATCAGTCCTCCGGTTAGATAAATTTCAGAATCTTCGGGTACAAATAGCTGCCGGTCAATGATGGCAGTAACGATTACCCGTCCTGAACCATCCGGATGGAAGGCAATGCGGCTTACCTGTCCGATTTTTACACCACTGACGGTTACCTGGTTGGTTTCCAGCAGGCCGCTTGCATCTTCAAACTGAACGTGGAAGCGTATTCGTCCTGAGAAAATATCGACACCTTTCAGGTAGTTGATTCCCCAAACAAACAAAAACAGGGCGATGGTTAAAAAAACCCCCAGTTTGATCTCTCTGCCTGCCTTCTTTCCAAACTTCATATTCTGCTAGTCTCTTGATGGTTTATTAAGCAATCGGATTGCTTCTGATGGTGAAATTCTTTCATCATCAATAAAAGCTACTACAAAGGCATCATGAAAACCGGCTTCCTGCATCTCTTTCTGGATTTTGCTTGCTTCCTCCAGGGATGACACGTTTCCCACGGTGTATTTATACATGCCTTCATGAAAATAGTGGGATACATTAACCAGCCCTTGGAATGCAGGTGCGTTGTTGTCGGCTTTCCGGCTGGTGCTCATAAATTGTACGCGAAAGTTAATTCTGGTGCCGTTTTGGATGCTGGCAGCTGTTTGCGACTGATTGTCAGATGCACCTGGTGCTGCAGCAGCTTCGGTGGGCTTTGGTTTTTCGTCATCTGCATGATAATGTTGCCGGTTATTGTTGGTATACCGGTATGTTTCTCCGGCGAGCAGATATGCGTTTTGTGCTTCTCTGTAATCGCGGAATGCGCGAAAAATGGCAGAGGCAATGTGTGCCTGACCGGTTTCTGACATCAGGTATTGTTCTTCCCTGGCGTTGCTCAAAAACCCTGCTTCAACGAGGACGCCGGGCATGGCAATCTGGTATAGCACAAGAAAGCCTGCCTGTTTTACCCCGCGGTCTATCCGCCGGGCCCGCTCCCTGAACTGTTCTTGCACCAGTGAGGCCATTTGCAGGCTTTGTTCCAGGTATGTATTCTGATAAAAGGAAAAGATGATGTTGGCTTCGGGCGAATGAGGGTCGAAACCGTCATAGGTTTCCAGGTAATCTTCTTCGTAGAGGATCGATTTGTTTTCGCGCCGGGCAACTTCAAGGTTGGCCTGACTCCGGTGCAGCCCCATTACAAAGGTTTCTGTTCCGATGGCCGCGTTATTTGCGGCACTGTTGCAGTGAATGGAGATAAACAGATCCGCTTTGTTGTCGTTGGCAATTTGTGCCCTTTCGTGGAGCGGAACAAAAACATCCGTTTCCCTGGTGAATATCACTTCCACATCGGGGATATGCTCACGTATATATTCACCCAATTTCAGCGAAATAGCCAATGCGATGTCTTTTTCCTTTGCACGCCTGCCAACTGCACCACTGTCGCGTCCGCCATGACCGGGGTCAATGACCACGGTTTTGACAGCTGAACTGCCTTGTGATGATAAGTTTATGGGGAGTGCCATAAAACCAATCGCTATACCAAAAATCAGAGCCAGTCGTTTCACTTGAGGTATGTTATTTTTAATTAGTTTTGCCGGTAAGATGGCAATTATGATATGCTTTTGTTGTAGAACGGTTTTTCTACAAAAATAATATTTAATCACTTTGTGCACAAACACTACATTTAAGATTTTTCTACTGGCAAGTTTTTTTTGCATCACCATTTTTGCCGGAGAAGTGAGGTCGCAGGAAGGGCCTGCGATGTCTCCGGATTCTCAAGCAGTGCAGGACACAACCGAACTTGGAATCCTTGATGAGCCACCTGTCCGGATACGTGAAACACGTGTTATGCTGGATGACAAGGTGACCTACTCGGCGGAGGATACCATATTTCATGATATTCGAAACAGTCGTGTGTACATTTATGGAAACGCCGATCTGCAATACGAGGACATACAGCTTCAGGCGGCCTACATAGAGATTGATTTTAACACCAATGAGCTATATGCCAGGGGACTTCCTGACACGGCGGGTGTGATCCAGGGGAAACCTTTGTTCAGGGAGGGGATGCAAAGCTTTCAGTCGGATGAGTTGCGGTACAACTTTGAGACGCGGCGTGGTCGTACCATAGGCGTAATTACTGAAGAGGCCGATGGATACGTGCATGGGGAGGTGGTGAAACTTCAGCCTTCAAGGGAGGTTCATGTGGCCGACGGAAAGTATACAACCTGCAGTGATCCCGATCCCCACTTCCATATCGCCTTCAGAAGAGCCAAGATCATTCCCAACGACAAAATCGTTTCCAGTTTCGCCTATCTCGTAATCATGGATGTGCCAACACCGCTTTTTATTCCTTTTGGTTTTTTCCCCAATAAAAGGGGGCGTGCTTCAGGTATCCTGATCCCATCATACGGAGAAAGCAGCAACAGGGGCTTTTATTTGGAAAACGGGGGATTTTACTGGGGTATCAATGATTATGTGGATATGTCATTGCGTGGTGATATTTTTTCCAGGGGAAGCTGGGCATTGCGGTTGGGCTCAAATTATGCTGTTCGTTATCGTTACAGCGGGAATCTTCATCTCAGTTATGCTATCAACGTACTGGGAGAGCAAAATCTTCCTGGATATGAACGCAGCAGGGATTTTCGCATTCAATGGAGCCACAGTCAGGCACCCCAGGCACACCCCAGCCGTTCATTCAGGGCCAGCGTGAATGCCGGCAGCCGTCAGGCAAGCCGGTTTAACCCCATTTCCGATGATGATTATCTAACCAATACATTCAGTTCCAACGTTTCTTACTCAAGAAGCTGGGCAAACCGGTATAATTTCTCCGCAAACCTCCGGCATAGCCAAAATACGCAAAACCGCATGGTTGACCTGGGACTACCGGAGATCACCTTCGGGGTAAACCAGTTTTTCCCTTTCCGCCGAAGCCAGTCACCCGGTCAAATGAGATGGTATGAGAACATCAGTGTGAATTATAACATGGCGGCCCGAAATCAATTAAGCATTGTCGACTCCCTGCTGTTTACACAGGATGCCCTCAACCGGTTCAGAAGCGGCGCCCGTCATGAGATGCGGGCAAACTACGACACCAGATTGCTGAACCACTTTAACTTCAATACAGGCATTAATTACAGCGAAAAATGGTACCTGAGAACCATCCGGAGAGAATGGGATGAAGACTTGATAACCATTACCCCCACAGATACCATTTTTGGCGGTGTGGTTACCGATACGATTCCGGGTTTCAGATCAGCAAGGGAATTTAACTTTTCGTCGGGTATCAGCACTCAGCTGTTTGGACTTATGCAGTTTACCAGGGGCCCTGTAACAGCGGTCAGGCATCGGGTGGTGCCGTCTGTTTCCTTTTCCGTACGACCCGACTTTGCGGATCCTTTCTGGGGCTATTACAAAGAATACTATGATCCGGTGAGGGATAAGGTGGTGCAGTATTCAATCTTTGAGCAGGGAATCTATGGCGGGCCACCCTCGGGACAATCAGGCAATATAGGCTTTTCAATCAATAATAATCTGGAAATGAAGGTCCGAAACCGAAGAGATCCAGATGGGGAGGACCGAAAAATAAGCCTGATCGACAATTTCACCGTTTCGGGAGGCTATGATCTGGCCAGGGATTCCTTGAATTTTTCCGACATTCGTCTGAGCGGAAGAACCCGCCTCTTTGGAAATTTTGACATTTCCTATTCCAGCAGCTGGACACCTTACGCCAGAAACGAAGAAGGGCAACTGATCAATGAATTTATATGGAATACCGACAGAAAGCTTCTGCAGCTGAACAATACAAGATGGACATTGAACCTGAACTACAACCTAAGGTCAGGGACCGGATCCGGCAGACAGCAGAATCAAAGAAACGGTCAACAGCCAGGTGCGGGAGAGAGAGACTTCGGACGTGACATGGATCCGGCCATTAACGGTAATGATGGATGGGAAGAAGAAACGCCACAAGCTATGCCAACAAATGGTGTTGATTATTCGGTCCCCTGGAACATTTCCTTTTCCTATTCTTTCAATTACAACACAAGATATCAGTTCGCACAGGATCGAATGGACAGAAGTTATATGCAGAACCTTGGTGTAAGGGGAGATGTTCATCTAACGCCGAAATGGCGCATCGGATTTCGCACCGGCTATGATTTTGACAACAACCGGTTAACGTTCACTTCTATCGATGTGTATCGTGATTTGCACTGCTGGGAAATGACATTCAACTGGATACCAATGGGCTTTCAGAAAAGTTATACTTTTACCATTCGTGTGAAATCAAGTGTGTTACAAGATCTGAAACTTACGCGCAGAACACATCATCTGGACAGGGGGTTTTTCTAATGAACAATGCTGTTATTCAGGGAAAAGGACAGATCCGGAAATAATGGTGAGCTGTGTTTTGACCGAAAACATATTGCGTTTTTATGCACAGCTGAATGAAAGGTTTCTCTTATTTTAGCAAGGGGCGCATATTGAATTCGCCCTGTTGTTTTGGATTTCAAAAAGCCTCTTATGTATGAAATTGCTGAGTTGAAAAGTCTGGCGGTATCTCTTCTGGAGAGATGCGGGGTGCCTGCCGTGGATGCCGGTAAAACTGCCGATGTGCTGGTAGCGGCGGAATTGCGTGATATTCCATCCCATGGAATGCTGCGATTGTATGATTATATCCGGATGTTGCAAAGTGGACGGATCAACCCCGTGGCCAAACCATTTATTGTTCACGAAAGTCCTTCAACACTCACCCTTGACGGGGACAACGGGCTCGGGCCTGTGGTGTCTGAACTTGCGATGCATTATGCCATTGAAAAAGCTCATAAAGCAGGTACTGCATGGGTTGCAGTGAGAAACAGCAACCATTTTGGCATCGCGGGTTACTATGCCATGCAGGCTTTGTCTCATAATATGATTGGTTTGTGTATGTGTAATGCAAATCCCTTGGTGGCGCCAACTTTCTCAGCTTTAGGGATGCTCGGTACAAATCCGCTGGCAGTAGCTATTCCGGCAAGAAAGGAACCTCCTTTTGTGGCTGATTTTGCCACCGCTGCCATTGCCAGGGGGAAAGTTGACCTGTTGCAAAAACAGGGGTTGCCAATCAGGGAGGGCTTTGTGCAGAATCCTGATGGCAGTCCCAGCAACGACCCGGGTATCCTGACAAAAGGAGGAGCCATACTCCCCCTGGGAAGTACCAGGGAATACGGGAGCCATAAAGGATACTGCATGGCCTCTGTGATTGACATTTTCTCGGCTCTGTTGTCAGGAGCCAATTTTGGCCCGTTTGTGCCGCCTTCGGTTGACTGGCTTCCCGTAAAGGACAACCTTCCGGGCAAAGGGACCGGGCATTTCTTTGGTGCTATGCGTATCAACGCATTTTGTCCGGAAGATGTGTTTTTGGAAGGCATGGACCATTGGATTACAACCATGCGAAATGCCAAACCCGCAAAAGGAGCGGAGAGAGTCATTATCCCCGGTGACCCTGAACGGGAAGCGGCAGAAAAAAACAAAAATAAGGGAGTACCCTTAAAAGATAAGGTTAAAGAACAGCTTAGGGAGTTATGCAAAGAACTGGACGTTGATTGCCATTATTTATGAGGAAAACAGTGTTTTGGGTGGTGTCTTTTCAGTCATGCACCGCTCAAATGCTGAAATAGATTGTAAATGTTTTTTTCATACAGGCCGTTGATTTACATACATCTTTTTTGGTTTATTCAAAAAAAAAATTGAATATTTGCATTTGTTTCGATCATCATTAAATGTGGTAACATCTATTTTTGTTGATTTAACGCAAAATTTCAAGTGATGCCTCTTTGTTTTGTTATTTATTTTACCTTTGCATATTCACAAATCAAATCAATACAAATCTTATGAAAACAGCTATTCAAATTGTGTTGGCCATAGTCATCATTGTTTTGGGATATCTCATCTATGAAAGTATTATGGAGCCTGTCCGCTTTCGTCAGGAAGTACAGGTGCGTGAGGCAGAGATTATTCAGAATCTGAGGGATATCCGTGAAGTGCAAAGAGCACACAGGTCCAGGCATCAAAGATTTGCAGCCGACCTTGACTCCCTGGTGTATTTTTTCAAAAGCGACTCACTGGCTTTGATCAGGGCCATAGGGTTTGTTCCTGACACACTAACCGAGAGTGAGGCCGTCAGGTTAGGTATTGTGGAACGTGATACAATTTGGGTGGCTGCAAGAGACAGCCTGCTGAGGCGCCCCCAATTCAATATCGATGATTTGCCATATGTTCCTTATGGAAGAGGGCAGCGGTTTGAAATGGAAGCCGGTTTCATTGAGAGAGGCCTGGTAACATTACCCGTATTTGAAGCCAGGGTACTACCCCGCGTATATATGGACGACCTTGACAACTGGCGCGTTTACTATACCAGAGAAGAAGGTCTGCGCGTGGGCTCCATGAGTGAAGCTGTTTTGGACGGTAATTGGGAATAAACCAGATCAATACATGCCTGTTCACCTGAACAACATATTGAGCATTTCAGATCCGGTGAATCATAAAGGCAATGAACAAAAATTGTTTTTATCCATCGGGTTTTTGCCCGATGGATTTCTTTATGCCATCCTGGATGCCGATGCTTACCGGTATATCGCCCTGGAAGAATTCAAAATAGCAGATAAAACCTCAGGCTTTAACCATTATCTGAGCGACATCCAAACGATTATTTCTGAAAATCCCCTGTTAAACAAGAGTTTCCAAAAGGTATTTGTCTATTACCACTCTCCCGGCCTCGTGCTGATTCCCCAAAAAATATACAGGGAACAAGAAAAGGATCAACTATACGGAATGTGTGTTACCCCGGATGAAGAAGGACAAATCAGGGTTGACTCTTTAAATATATTGAAAGCCAAGGGATTATATGTAATTCCCCAGAAGATTTCCTCCCTGCTCCATCAGTTTTTCCCCGAATGTCGTATCAGACATTACGGAACGGCCCTAATAGAAAGCATACTGGCATCGCAAAAGCTGGAAAGATGGCAGGCCGATATGGTGATTCATCTTAATGAAACACATATTGAAATTCTTCTTCTTGAGAATCAATCTCTCTTGTTTTACAGGTCATTCAATATTCAGTTCTTCGACGATGTGCTGTATCATGCATTTTATGTGCTTGAAAAATTCGGATGGAATGCCGGTGATTTGCACACGGTGTTCCTTGGAAAAATAGCGATGGATTCCAGGGAATATGAAACAGTCCGTGATCTTTTCGGAAAGGTTTCATTTCCCGACAGAAACGATGCCTACCGTTATGCAAGGGCCTTTGATGATGTTCCTTATCATTATTATTACAACCTGTTAAACCTCAACTCATGCGGATAATTGGCGGCCGATATCAGCGAAGGTTGATCAATCCGCCTGCAGGCCTCCCGGTTCGCCCCACCACTGATAAGGCAAAGGAAGCCTTGTTTAACATACTCAACAACAACTTTGACTTTGAAGCCATTCGCGTCCTGGACCTCTTCTCCGGTACCGGAAATATTTCCTTTGAATTCGCTTCGCGGGGAGCCAAAGAAGTGGTATCCATAGAAAAAAATCATCAGTGTGTGCGATTCATGAACAAAGTAAAGAAGGATCTGGAATTGAGTAATCTGAATGTGATCAAATCAGATACTTTCCGCTTTCTCAACTGGTGTAAAGAGCCGTTTGATATTATTTTCGCCGATCCGCCCTACAATTTGCAACAAACTAAAGACCTGCCCGCTATCGTTTTTGACCGCAAACTCCTTGTCGATAATGGTTGGCTGATTATTGAACACTCTTCTGAATTTGTATTTGACGACCATGCTCAATTTCTGCAGAAAAGAAAATATAGCCTTGCCCATTTCAGTTTTTTTGGTATCAAAGAATAAATTCAATAAGATTTTATATTTTTACCATCAGCAAACCAAATCATTTCATTGATGAAAAAAACCGCCCTGTTTCCCGGCTCTTTTGACCCCATCACAAAGGGCCACGAATCGATCGTTCTGCGTGCATTGCCATTGTTCGAAAAGATCATCATTGCCATTGGCATCAACGAACAGAAGCAAAGCTTTTTTCCCCTTGAAAAGCGCAGGGAATGGATTCAGAAGGTTTTTGCTTCCTATCCCCATATAGAAGTGATTACCTATGAAGGATTAACCGTTGATCTTTGCCAAAAACTGGCTGTTAAATACATTTTGCGCGGCTTAAGGACTTCTGCGGATTTTGAATTTGAACGCAGCATCGGGCAAATGAATAAACTTATGTTTCCCGATGTGGAAACCGTCTTTTTTCTTACCACACCGGAGCATTCAGCGCTGAATTCCTACATCGTACGCGATATCATCAAGCACGGCGGCGATGCATCTCCATTTACCCCTGATGCCATAGATGTTTCAGAAGGTATGGCGAAATAACATTTAACCCGGATTTTCGTTTGTTTAGGGAATCGGTTATTATAACTTTCCAACATGGTCATGTATATCATGAGAATCGGCATTGTTTTCACCCTGATGGCCTTAGGCATCCATCCAGCATGGCCTGCCGGCGTGACTGTGAGGGGCGTGTTTCCCGGGGCAGAAGGAGAGGAGATACGTGTAATGAAAGCCCGGGATCTGATATCCAACTCATTAACAGAGATCGCCTCCGATATCATCGATCAGGAAGGGAGTTTTTTTATTCGCATTGCCATTGACGAGCCTCTGCAACTTACCCTGCGCATCATGCATGCATCCAATCATTTTTATGCCGAGCCCGGCAATGATCTTCATATTGTTTTTGAACCGATGGGCCATGATAACCAGATGCAAAGAAACATTCAACATTCTTTACGCGGGGGATTTTCCATGGACATTCACAATCGTCGGGAAGACCAGATTGACCTGAACCTGAAGGTGGCTTTGCTGCACGAAATGGTGGCCGATTACATTGAAATGCAGGTTGCTCCAAATATACGGGCCAGCCACAGGACTTCCCTGGGGCTTTTTGCAAACCGGCTTCAGGAAACTTTTGCTGACTGCAATCACCCTTTTCTGGAAGACTACATTACCTATTACGTAGCTTACCTGGAAAGAAGCCTGAATACCAAAGCCTTTAACAGCTTGTTTAAGGAATACATCAGCGGGCAGTCCCTCAGGTATGGCCATCCCATGTATATGGATTTTTTCAGGGCGATGTTTGACAACTACCTGTTTTCAGAAAGCCGCTCCATCGATATTCGCGACCTGTATGCAGCGGTCAACAGGCAAGGCAGTTATGTTGCCCTGATGGATACACTGGGAAAGGATAGCCTGTTATTTAACGACAGGTTGCGCGAATTGGTTATGCTGAATGGCTTACAGCGCATGTTTGCACGCGATGACTTCCGTGCGGCACAAGTCAGGGAAGTATTGCAGCAGGCAATTTCAGGATCACATTTTCCTTATCACGTGGCCATCGCCGAAAACATTCTGGACCGGCGGCTTTCCCTTCATCCCGGTTCAGAGGCTCCCCCCATGGAACTCTATGATACCGCTGGCGCAAAAGTCTCGTTACAGGATTTTTCCGGCAAATATGTGTATGTATTCTTTGGGGCAGGCTGGTGCAATACCACAATGGCTGAATTGGGTCCCCTGGCCGACATAGCGGGTAGCTTCAGTGAAGATGTTGCTGTTTTGGGAATTTTGACAGACAGGGATAAAAGTTTTATTGAGCCGATGCTGGCACCCGGCATCTTTCCTTTCAGATTACTGCATTTTGGAAATGATTACCGGTTGCTTGACAACTACCGGATTCTCACCATACCCCAATTTTTGCTGATTGATCCCGATGGCCGGATGGCTGCATATCCCTTTGTTTCCCCTTCAGCCGGTGCGGCCGAAAGGCTCCGGCAGATCATTGAAAAATGACCATAACTCCGGCCAATCATTATTCCTGCTCATCCGGTAGTCAATTGCTGAGGGTTTCCCTCTGACTGTGGTTTTGGCGGTACTTCTGTCCCGAAATCAACAATTCCCTCAGATTTCCGTATGTATTTTCTAATATCTCTGCCAGATCATCGGGATGTTTCCATAATGCTTTGGTAATGCCTTCGCTTGTTTGTGGTTCAGCCTGGCAGCATTTCTCTGTCTTCATAAAAAACCATGAGGTTTTTTTCAATGCCCAGTCGGAGTCAGCGTCAAGATAAACGTGGTAGGTGTCGGGCAGTTGTCCGATGATGCGAAGGTTATTGATGCCGCACTCTTCCTCTACTTCCCTGGTGGCTGCTTTTTCGGAAGACTCACCTGTTTCGGTCATGCCTTTGGGTAAGTCCCACCGACCTTTCCGGAAGATGAACAGCCAATGGTTGGTGGGGTCTGATACCAGTCCTCCGGCCGCTTCAACAAATTGAAAAAAGGTGGCGAATTGCCTGAAAGACCTGCCCGGGTCATTGCTTACACAATATAATGACCCTTTGCCTGCATCAACAAAACGCGTAAACAGATCCCAGGAGACCGAATGTTCTGTAACAATGTCAAAGTCTGAATCTATGTCTGGTCTGCCCGATATAAACGCAATTTCGCGCTGATCATAAAAAACAGAATAATTGTTTTCCATTTGGCTCAGTTTAGAGTATGGTGCGCGGCTTTTTTTGTTAGCTTTGTGTGTCATTTCTGTAAATAATGTCATCAGTATGCAAGCAAACAATCATCCGGCCCGTGAAGTAGCTCAATATCTTTTGCAAATTAACGCAATAAAACTGAATGTTAAAAATCCTTTTACATGGGTTTCCGGGTTGCGTGCACCGATTTATTGCGACAATCGCAGGATATTGTCTTTTCCTGAGATACGGAAAAAGGTAGCGAAAGGGTTGGCAGATCTGATCCTGGCAACCTATCCTGATGTTGGATTGGTTGCAGGGGTTGCCACCGGGGCCATCGCCCATGGGGCATTGGTGGCTGATTTGCTGGAGCGGCCTTTTGTTTATGTCAGGAGCACTCCCAAAGCCCATGGTTTGGCCTCGCGGGTTGAGGGACATGCAGAGCCCGGTGTGAAAACGGTTGTTGTGGAAGACCTTATATCGACCGGACAAAGCAGCGCATCGGCGGTTATGGCCCTTCGTGATGCAGGCCTTGAAGTTTGTGGGATGGTGGCTATTTTCACCTATGGTTTGGACAAGGCAGATGACAATCTGCGAGGCATCTCCTGTCCGTTCCACGCTTTGAGCAATTATGAAGCTTTGCTTGATGTGCTGGTTATGGAAAACAAAATCTCCGATCAGGAGTATAACACCCTGAAGGCCTGGAGTAGGGATCCGCAGGGGTGGTCTGATCGCTTTAATCAATACAACTAAAAATGGCAACTTTCCAAAAACAAGATATCCCCGTAAACACGAACTGTGAAACGGTATTTGAATTTTTAGGCGACTTCCGAAACTTTGAGTCTTTGCTGCCTGACCGGGTGACGAACTGGAAGGCCGATGAGTTAACCTGCTCATTTACCATCCAGGGATTGTCTGATCTGTCCATGCGGATCGACGGCAAATATCCCTGCCGCAATATCCGTATTGTTTCTGATGGAAAAAACCCGGTTAACTACAAACTTGATTATCATTTCCGGCCTGCCAAAGATCAGGCCTGCGAGGTTGACATTGTTTTTGATGTGAACCTGAATCCTTTCCTGAAAAGCATTGCTTCAGGGCCTTTGCAGCATTTTGTGGATATGCTGGCCGAAAAACTGCAGGAAAAATACCGGTAGAACTGATTATTTATGTGTGATAAGGATGATGGGGATATGTTGCATGTAATCATTCAGCAAATGACCGGGGGTCAAACTGTATTTCTTTGATGTCGAATGCCTTGATTGTGCCTTGCTGGTTTTCCAGCAGCAGCTTTCCGTTTTCATCTACCCCCAACACGGTGGCAATCATACTTTGCCCTTCTCTGATAAAGTGCATTTTTTTTTGAAAACCCCATAGGTGCTTTAGGTACTGCTGCCTGATATAGTCCATATTCCCTGATTGCAACTTTTGGTAATGAAAAAGCAGCTGCTTCATGACTTCATCGAGACAGGATTCAGTATCCCAATCCTTGCCAGTGAGCATTTTCAACGATACCGGGTTTGGAATGTCATTTGAAAAAACCGTTTGGTTGGTGTTGATGCCGATACCAACCACCGACAGGGATAATTCTTTGCCCATGATCCTGTTTTCTATGAGGGTTCCGGCAATTTTTCTGCCTTCAACGTAGATATCATTGGGCCATTTAATGAAAAAGTGATAATCCTTGCATAATGCAGCAAGTCCTGCCCTGATTGATAGTGCAATACATTGATTCAGTGCAAACTGCATCGACGGAGGCAGAAATACAGGTTTCAGCAAAATGGAAAATAAAAGGTTATCTCCTTGCTTACTTTCCCACTTTGTGTTTGCTTGCCCCCTCCCTTCACTTTGCCAACCTGCCTGCACCACGGTAGCCTCCTCCGGTGATGCTTCGTTATCAATCATCCGCCATAGCTCCTTGTTGGTGGAGTCTGTTTTATGGAGATATATTCGCTTTGGCATAGACCGGCAATTTTTTACAAAATTAGTTAAACCCATCATATTTTGAACCTAAACAACCTGTTCGTTGAACATAATGTGCTTAAAAATGCTTAAATTTGCAGGAATGATTAACGATTCATGAATGACAGAAAAAAAACCGGAGAAAGACAGTTCGATTGTGCTCCTTAAAGCTGTTGTGGAAGGTATCCTGGAGAAAAAAGGGGAGGAGATCGTCAGTTTACACTTAGGCGGGATAGGCTCCACAGTATGTGACTATTTTGTTATTTGCCATGGAAACTCACGAACCCACGCAACCGCTATTGCAGAGTCGGTTGAGGAAGTGGTTCGAAAGCTGTGTGGCATAAAACCGGCCAGGCGTGAAGGTTTTGTAAACGGTGAGTGGGTTTTACTGGACTACCTGGATGTGGTGGTTCATGTTTTTCAACAACCTGTTCGCCGGCACTTCCAGTTAGAGGAGCTGTGGGCTGATGTCCCTTCAGAGCAGATCCGGGAATCACTCCGGGAATCGTTATAATAAGTTACCTGAATAGTTTATAGTTAAAGAAGGAATGACCGAAAAAAAACAATCAAATATAGAGACGGGCAATCGTCCTGAGTCACCTAAGGGCAGCGGTAAGCAGCCGGCCGGTGGTCAACCCGACGGTAAACCCCGTTCCGGTGGGCCACAGGGCACACCCGGTGGCAAAAAGCCCCGTTTCAATTTCTACTGGGTTTATGCCATCGCGGCTATCGTGATCATAGGACTCAACTTTTTCAACTGGGGAGGCTCTGCCGTTGAAATATCCCAGATGCGTTTTGAAAACGAAATGCTGGTTTGGGATAGTACAGAAGGCACCGACATTGAAAAGCTGAAGATTATCAACCAGGAAACTGTTGAGGTTTATATCAAGGAAGATCGTTTATACAGGGAGAAGTATGAGGATGTGGACAGGGGGCGCGGTGTTGGCGAGGCATCCGGGCCACAATATGTATTCCGTATTGCTTCGGTTGAAAATTTCGAAAAGCTTGTGCGCGATACGCAGGCAGAATGGCCGGTTGCCGACCGTTTCCCTGTGTATCCGGAGACACGCAGGAGCTGGGGTACCGATATGCTGAGCTGGTTGTTGCCCATCGGGTTGCTGATCGCTTTCTGGATTTTCATCATGCGCAGGATGGCTGCCGGCGGTGGTCCCGGGGGACAGGTCTTTAACATCGGAAAATCAAAAGCAACTCTTTTCGATAAAGACACCCATGTGACCATCGATTTTAATCACGTTGCAGGTTTGGAAGAAGCAAAGGTCGAACTGATGGAGATCGTGGATTTCCTGAAAAACCCCACAAAATATACGAATCTGGGTGGAAAAATTCCCAAAGGCGCTTTGCTGGTCGGTCCTCCCGGTACCGGGAAAACCCTGCTTGCAAAAGCGGTTGCCGGTCAGGCCCAGGTGCCTTTCTTCTCCCTGAGTGGTTCCGACTTTGTGGAAATGTTTGTGGGAGTGGGTGCCTCCAGGGTGCGTGACCTTTTCAAGCAGGCCAAAGAAAAAGCACCATGTATCATCTTTATTGATGAAATAGATGCCATCGGCCGCGCCCGTGGAAAGAATCCTGTTACCGGTTCCAATGATGAAAGGGAAAATACCCTCAATCAGCTGCTCGCGGAAATGGATGGCTTTGGCAGTAACCTGGGTGTCATTATTCTTGCTGCCACCAACCGGGCTGATATCCTCGACAGAGCACTGATGCGTGCCGGCAGATTCGACAGGCAGATCCATGTGGAAATGCCCGACCTCACCGAAAGGGAGGCCATTTTTAAAGTACACATGAAACCCATCAAGCTGGAGAAAGATGTGGATCCAGATTTCCTCGCAAAGCAAACACCGGGGTTTTCCGGTGCCGACATCGCCAACGTTTGTAACGAAGCAGCTTTGATAGCAGCACGACGGAACAAAAAGGTGGTGGACAGGCAGGATTTTCTGGATGCCATTGACAGGATCATCGGCGGTTTGGAAAAAAGAAACAAGATCATTTCTCCCAATGAGAAGAAAGTGATTGCCTATCACGAATCGGGACATGCTGCCATAAGCTGGTTGCTCGAACATGCTCACCCGCTTGTGAAGGTTACCATCGTACCGAGGGGTAAAGCACTGGGGGCTGCATGGTATCTCCCCGAAGAACGACAAATCACCAATATTGACCAGATGATGGATGAGATTACCAGCATGCTCGGTGGCCGCGCCGCAGAGGAAATCGTCTTCGGCAAAGTGTCTACCGGGGCACTTAATGATCTGGAAAAAGTAACAAAACAGGCATATTCCATGGTGGTCTATTTCGGGCTGAACAAAAAGATTGGAAACATCAGCTATTACGACTCAAGCGGCCAGAGTGAATATACATTTACCAAACCCTATTCTGAGAAAACTGCCCAGATTATTGATGAAGAGGTTAGCGCCCTGATTGAAAAAGCATACCGCAGGGCTAAAACCATCCTTCTCGAAAATAAAGAAAAACTGATCCAACTCGGTGATCTCCTGCTGGAAAAAGAGGTGATTTTCCGGGAAGACCTGGAAAAGGTGTTCGGAGAACGGCTTTTCCCTGATCCGGAGCGGGCCAAGGAAAAGGCGTTTGCCGTTGGAAATGCAGTTGCATCCCAAGAGGATCCTGCCCCGAAAAGTACATCAAGCTGAACATTTCATGAAGGAAAGTACATCCAGGGAAAAAGTGCTTAAAAGGGTCAGAGATGCGCTGGTTAACAGTTTGCCTGACCCTTTCCCGGATACAGATATGGAAGGAGTGGTCTTTCATGATCCGGAAAATATTTTCAGGGAAGAGATTTTTGCATCTGCCTTTAAAATGAATGGCGGCCATTTTGTATTTTCATCGGATATTCATGAAATGGCGGAGAATATCCGGACACTTCTCAAAAAAAAACAAATCAACAGCCTCTACTGCCGGGAAAGATTTTTAATGGACCTTTTGGAAGCCATACAATTCCCCTTCGAACAGGATCCGTCGCGTCTTCACCTCTGTGATGCGGCCCTTACCGGTTGCGAAGCCCTTGTTGCACGGCATGGATGCCTGGTGATGAGCAGCCGCCAGCAAAGTGGAAGAAGAAGCGTCCCTGCAGCACCAATACATATAGTGGTTGCATCTAGCTTGCAAATTGTGGATGACATTGACGATGCCATGCGGTCACTGGAAATAAAATACGGCGAAGAACCTCCCTCCTTCGTTACCTTTGTAAGCGGTCCCAGCAGAACCGCTGACATCGAAAAGACCCTGATCTATGGAGCACATGGGCCTGAAGAAATCTATCTTTTTCTGTATGACCCTGTCAAATAAAACGAATGAAACAATGGATGGGAATTGGCAAAAAATATACAGCAATACCTATGAATACAAGGTGGGGATTGTCCACGCTGTACTTAGGGATAAGGGGATAACCTGCGTTGTCATGAACAAGAAAGATTCAGCCTACCTGGTTGGAGAAATTGAGTTGTATGTGCAAGCCGATGATGTGTTGGAAGCTAAACAAATCATCAAAAAAGAATCGTTGTGAGCAATCTGGCCACAAGAACATTAACAGGTGTTGTACTGGTGGTTTTGGTGATAGGTGCCACCATTACCGACCAGCACCTGTTTGCCTTATTGTTTATGGTATTTACCATAGTAGGGCTTTGGGAACTCTACACGCTGGTGGAGAAAGCGGGGATTAATCCCAATAAACCAGCAGGTTTACTGGCAGGTATCGTTCTGTTTATTACCAATGCATTGGTTGCCATGAACATGATGAATATTGAATGGCTTTTGATCAATTTTGTTTGTGTTTTTCTGATTTTCCTGTTCGAATTGTACCGCAATGATCCAAACCCGTTCACCAATATCGCGTTTACCTTTTTTGGGTTGCTATATGTGGCTGTACCGTTCTCGATTTTGAATTATTTTCCCAATCCGGCTTTTATACCGGGGGTCTATCATTCGAGCCTTTTGCTGGGATTTTTCTTTTTGGTCTGGATTAACGACACCGGTGCCTTTTTGATAGGTTCGGCCATTGGTAAACACCGTCTGTTTGAGCGTGTTTCGCCGAAAAAAACCTGGGAAGGTGCCATTGGAGGTGCCGTATTCGCTTTGATTTCGGCATTCATCATTTCCCATTATTATGTGCACCTGTCCACAAAGGATTGGTTCATCATCGCGCTGATCGTGATCGTTTTCGGGACTTACGGTGACCTGTTTGAGTCCATGTTCAAAAGAAGCATTGATGCAAAAGACAGTGGTACAATCCTGCCGGGTCATGGCGGAGTGCTGGACCGTTTTGACGGTGTTTTGATGGCGGCACCTTTTGTGTTTGTATATCTTTTGATGAGTTACTGATACGTTTTAGACGGGCTCCCATTCCCGGCCCGGGTATCTTTTCAGTAATTCCTGATCGCATAAAAGCGGCAGGAAGTCTTTTATGAGTTAATTTTGCATGTATGACCATACATAAAGAAGGAAAAAGGATTATATACGTAATGGCCTTCGTGGCACTTGTGCTGGCTGTACTTTCCTACAGACTGTTTCCGCCTGCACACTGGGGGTTGTATACCATTTATGGCAGCCTAATGCTCATGATGTTGTGGGTTGTTTGGTTTTTTCGTTCACCCGACAGGGATTTGGCGAAAAAACCTGATGCTTTTATTAGTCCTGCTGACGGGAAAGTGGTAATGGTGCGTGATGTGGATGAGAAAGAAGTTTTCGGCTGCAGGATGCGGCAGATATCCATTTTTATGTCGCCTTTCAATGTGCACCTTAACCGTATTCCAACCGACGGAAAGATCTCCCAATATCGCTATCATCCCGGGAAATACCTGGTGGCGTGGCATCCCAAGTCCAGCCATTTAAACGAACGGAACACGATTGTTGTGGAAACCAACAGTGGCATAATTTACATGGTACGGCAAATCGCCGGCGTAGTTGCCAGGCGTATTGTATGCTATTGTTATGAAGGGAAACAGGTTAAACAGGGAGATGAGCTGGGGTTCATTAAATTCGGGTCGCGTGTCGACCTATTCATTCCAATGGATGCAATGGTACACGTGAAAACGGGGGACAAGGTCAAAGGAGGAGTGTCCACCCTGGCGAGCTTTTCAGAAAACGCCTCCCGCTCATAGCTTTCCGCTGTTCTGTCCTACTTTTTTCCTTCGGTTTGCTTCCAGTACAATAACTGGTTTGCATCCAGCCCGATGATTTCGTTGTCAATCAAATACCTTATGACATTCAATACTTTTTCATCATCCATGCTAATGTCAAGTTTTGTCAGAAGGTCGGGCAATCTCAGCTTTTCTGTTTCAACCAGTGGACGGATTGCTTCTGTAAGCTGTTTGTATTCGTAGGATGAGACCCCTGCTTTGTTCATTTCCAGGCAAACATCACACTGGCCGCATCTTTGCGTCCCTGTTTCTCCAAAATAAGCCAGCAGAAACAGGCTGCGACATTTTGTTGTTGACTCAACATAATTGACCATGGCGTCCAACCGCCTTCTTGCAAAGCTTTTTCTTTCTTTATAGGTTTCTTTTGAGATGATGATGTCTGAGGCCGATAACCTTTCCTCCAGAAAGGTGATCATGGGTGTTTCGTTCTGTGCTTTGTAATGCAGAATATTCATTTGGTGCAGATCCTGCAGCAGTTTTTTTACCTTATCAACCGGTATGCCTGCCCTCTTGGCAATTTCATCCTCTTTTATTTTTGTGAACTCGCTGAACAGGCCGCTATATGATCTTAGCAGCAGTTTGATGAAGGGATCGAATGCAGGATTTGCCACCTGAAAGCGGTATAGTTCTTCATTGCTGACCATAAACATCATTCTGGAAGGGTTGGTCAATGCCTCCGAAACAGCCAGGTAACCTTCTTTTTCAAGGAATCCCAGGGCATTAAACACAAGGAAAGGATCGATGCTGTAGTTTTTGGAAAATGTGACCAGATCGAAGGGCATGCTTTGGTCTTTTCCGCTGCCAATGGCCAGCTGGAAATAGTTTCCAAGGGTATTATAGACTTTTTTTATTTCTTTTAATGGGGGGAAAGAACGTTCGTGGAATTTTTTGAGATCAATGATATCAGATTGATTGAACAACATGATTGCATAGGCTTTGTTTCCATCGCGTCCACCCCTGCCGGCTTCCTGGAAATAGGCTTCCGGACTGTCGGGAAGATCCAGATGTACCACGAAGCGAACATTGGGCTTGTCAATACCCATTCCAAAGGCGTTGGTTGAAACGATCACCCTTGTCCTTTCTTTCATCCATGCTTCCTGGCGGGTGTCTCTCTCTTTGCTGTCAAGTCCGGCGTGATAATAATCGGCGCTGATTCCCCGTTGCATCAGCCACTCAGCTATCTCTCTGGTCCGTTTACGATTCCTGACATAAACTACACCGGTGCCTTTCACGTTATTGCAAACCCTCAAAAGCCTTTGCAGCTTGGCTTCTTCCCTGAAAACCACGTAGGCCAGGTTTTTACGTTCAAAACTTTTCTGAAAAATCTTTGCCTCCCTGAAGCCGAGTTTATCCTGGATATCCTGCACCACCTGCCGGGTGGCTGTGGCAGTAAGTGCCAGCATGGGTGTATTGGGAATCAGCTCGCGTGCTTCTGCGATACGGAGGTATGGCGGTCGAAAATCGTAACCCCACTGGGAAATGCAATGGGCTTCGTCCACAGCCAGCAAGTTCACCTTCATTTTCACAAGGCGGCTTCTGATCATATCAGTGGTAAGCCGCTCGGGACTCATATACAGAAATTTTACATCTCCATATACGCAATTGTCGACAGCCTTGTCAATCTCGGTTTTGCTTAACCCATGGTAGATGCCTACTGCTTTGATCCCTTTGTTTTTAAGGGCTTCTACCTGATCTTTCATGAGTGCGATAAGGGGGCTGATCACGATGCATAAGCCGTCCATTGCCATGCCGGGTACCTGGTAACATAGTGATTTACCCCCACCGGTGGGTAAGAGGGCCAGCGTATCATTTCCTTCGACCGCCGACCGGATAATATCTTCCTGTAGCGGACGAAATGAAGAAAATCCCCAATATTTCAGCAAAACAGCGTGGAGATCCAAGGTCAAAAGGGTTTTTTATTTGTTGTCTTATCAAAAATACAAATAAAAAAGCGGAATACCATGATCTTTCACAATTTTCTATTGAGAAGCAGATTTATTTGGTTAAAACCCGGCTTCGTGGTTCCCGGGCTGAATCACAATCATCCCTGATTTGTCGCGACTGTTTCTGGCACCCGGCACAATCACCGTGAAAACTGTCGCAGGGGCTTGTTTTCTTATGGCCCGACGGCCTCATAAAGGCAACAATCTTCCAGCCTGTATACATAAAGCTTACCGTAAGTATGGCTATTGTGATGATCCATTGTAGTGTCATGGGTCTGTGTAATTAGAGTCTGTCAAATTATTCAGTTTAAAAATCTTTCTTACAAGTTGTATCCCATAAGTAATTGCCCAAAAGCTTACCAGAACAGACTGCCCACCTGGTAAACCAGGAAAGATACTACCCATGCGGTAATGGTTGTATATACAACGGTAAACAGACCCCATTTCCAGTGGCCTGCTTCGCGCGATATGGTGGCAATCACCCCGATACAAGGGAAGTATAGCAGGCTAAACAACATAAATGCCAGTGCAACCAGGGGGGTAAATACCGGTTCCCCTGCACGTGGTCCGGAAGCATGGGTTTGGCCCTGAATTTTTTCCACCAGCGACTGGCTGTGTGCCTGAACCGATTCATCTACCTGGTAAAGTACGGCCAGTGTGCTTACCACGATTTCTTTGGCAGCCACTCCCGAAAGAATGCTGATGGTCATCTTCCAGTCGAACCCCAATGGTGACATAAGGGGTTGTATAGTTTTACCAAGGCGACCGATATAGCTGTTTTCCTGCCTTTCCAGGTATAGCTGGGCTTCCAGGTTCCGGATCGCGAGCTCCTTTTCTTTTTCAATACTTGCAAGGGAAACCGTTTCCGTGTTCGAATCACCGGCAGCTTCTTCCATTTGTCTTTCGAATGACTCTTCAATGGCTGCGGTTTTTTCAGCCAGTTTGTCGGTGTAGTTCGATCCATTGGGAAAATAACCCAATGCCCAGATAATGATAGAAGCAATCAGTATGATACCGCTGATCTTTTTCAGATAATGCACTGCCCGGCTCCACATGTGCAAGGTGATGGCTTTCATGGTGGGAATGCGGTAAGGGGGCAGTTCCATCACAAATGGTGCCTCCCGGGTGCGGAACATGAATCGTTTTAACAACAAAGCCATACCGATGGCTACCAGTATCCCTGTTGTGTAAATCAGAAAGAGCATTGTACCACGGTATTCCACAAAAAATGCTGAAATAAACAGCACATAAATGGGAAGTCGTGCACTACAGGAAATAAATGGATTGATGAGCATGGTGATCATCCGGTCATTGCGGTTTTCCAATGTACGAGTGGCCATGATCGCCGGCACATTGCAACCGAAGCCCATCAGCAAGGGTATAAACGATTTGCCGTGCAGGCCGATCTTGTGCATCAGTTTGTCCATGATGAACACGGCTCGCGACATATACCCCGTATCTTCCATGAGGCTGATGAAAAAGAAGAGGATCATGATGTTGGGCAGAAATACGATCACGCCGCCCACACCGCTTACAACACCGTTGATAAGCATATCCTTGAAAGGACCGGCAGTCATACGGTCATCCAGAAACCCTCCCAGGTGCTCTACGCCCGATTCTATCCAATCCATTGGGTAGCTTCCCAAAATAAAGGTAATGGAAAACATGACCCACATCAAAAAGAGAAAGATGGGGAAACCGAAAAGTTTATGGGTAAGAAAGGTGTCAATGATCTCACTGGCCTTTCTTTTCTCAGACTCCCCGGGTGTGAGGGTTTCTTTCAGGGCACCGGCTATAAAGCCATATTTCAGGTCGGTAATAGCCGATTCCGTCGGTTCCCCAAACTCCCTTTCCAGTTTTTCCGATTCATTGGCAGCCAGTTCCAGTATGTCCTTATGGTTGTGGCAGTGTTGTCTGATCTTTTGGATGGCATGCTTGTCGTTTTCCAGCAGTTTGATCGCCAGGAAACGTGAAGAGATCAGGTCTGTAAGATTCTCATTACCCTGCACTTTGATTTTTTCCTGTATCCTTATCACCGAATCCTCCACCAAAGGACCATGATTGATGTGGATGTGCCTGATGGTTTCGTCCTGGTCTTCATACACCTCTATCACCTTGCTGAATACATCCTGGATGCCTTTCCCCTTATGGCTCACAGCAGGGATGATAGGGATACCGATCATTTTTCCAAGGTTTTCATAATCAAGCACATCCCCTTTCTCCTGCATTTCATCATACATGTTCAATACCATCACCACGCGGACGTCCATATCGATGAGCTGGGTGGTGAGGTATAGGTTACGTTCCAGGTTGGATGCATCCACAATGTTGATCACCACATCGGGAAGCTTTTCTGTAATGAAGTCCCTTACAAAAATCTCTTCAGGTGAGTATGCTGATATGGAATAGGTTCCCGGGAGGTCTGTGATATTGAAACGGTAACCTTTCAGGTCGTAATATGCTTCCTTTGCTTCTACAGTTACTCCACTGTAGTTTCCAACCCTTTCCCTTGATCCGGAAGCATGGTTGAAAAATGTTGTTTTGCCGCTGTTGGGGTTTCCTACCAGTGCCACATTGATGGTGCTGCCGGGTTTTCTGAACGTAATGGCTTTTTCAGATAACAGAACACCATCGAATGTTTTTTCTTTAACAGGGCGGAATTCTTTCTCCGGGATCACTTCGATCAGCCGGGCCTCACTGCGGCGAAGGGATACATTGTATCCCATGATGTTGTATTCAATGGGATCGCGCAGCGGGGCTTTTTTGATCACCTGAACCGTTTTGCCCGTCAGGAAACCCATTTCTATGATTCTGCGTCGAAAAGCACCGCGCCCTTTCACTTTGGCAATGATACCTTTTTCGCCATTTTGAAGATCAAATAAGGTCAGCGACATCTTCAAATATTACTTTTATTAAGATTTAATTAAGACATGGCAAAGGTAGTCATTTTTCGTGATCAGCCAAAAGAAAGACCCGGAGAGCAGCGCTTGCAATCCGGGTCTTACCAAAAGCAGTTCAGATGTTTGTGATCTGTTAATCGTCTTCCAGTAATTCATTGATTTTTTTGGTAATTTCATTGGTGGAAGACCGGACTTCCCGGTAGCGTTGCTGCGCGGAATTTCTTACTGACTCCCATGTTTCAAGTGTTGCTTTGCGCACATGCTCACATTTTTCGTCTATTTTTTCAATCTGTTTTTTTAATTCGGCACGCGCTTCTTTGAGCTCTTCCCTTACTTCTCCGGAAGCTTCTTCAATCTGTTCATCCAAAAAGTTGATTCTTTTTTCCACGTCATTTCTCAGTTGACGGAACTGAAGTTCAGTATCCTCTTTCACTTCTTCCAGTTTCCTTTTTTGGGCCTGATTATGGCCACCGCCGCAAGACCAAAGGAAAAGAGAAATAATGAACATACCTGTGAGGGTTAACAGGCTGTAATAAGATTTTCGTTCAGTTTTCATAATCTTTTTTTTTAGGTTAGGCTTTGAGTGATTTATTCAGGATACACGATCCATTTAGATTTTTCAGATTTTTCGAAATTTAATAAAAAAAACTGATTTAAATGGCATCATGCACAAATTTCATGCTTTTATCTATTTATAATTTGTCGAAATGTGAAAATGTCGAAATGTCGAAATGTCCGGGCTTGCTTATGGCTGTGATCTCGTTCGCTCTTTTGATGGCGCATCCTCGCATCCTCGTTTCTTCAACGCCCATAATCATCCTCTTGTGTGTTAAAGAATCCTGTCCCCGAATGGTCGGGATTTTCGACATGGGCGTTTCACCCTATTTACCAAAAAACGAGGAATACATCTTATAACTCCTGTCGGAATTTTTCCATGTATCTTTCAAATAGTCTCAGATGCTTGTCAACCATGTCAATTTTTCTTCCCTTGATAAACACCTGTTCTTTTTTTGTCCATAATTCCAGTGGATTTCCGTTGGTGATCATGAGAGTGGCATGTTTGCCGGGTTCTATGCTCCCTGTCAGGTCATCGATTCCCAAAATTTTTGCCGCATTGATGGTGATGGCCTTCAGGGCATATTCTTCCGGCAGGCCAAAGGCAACGGCAGATGCTGCATGGTGATGTATCCGGTATGCAGACGCAGGACCGGCATCACCGGCGATGCAAAATGATACACCTGCCCGGTACAGAATCTTGGCTGTTCTGTATCCTTCACCATATTGCTGCCACTGCCTTATCGGACCCGATATCACCCCGGCAAGCATAACCGGTATGTTTTTATGGGCCAGTTGGTCGGCCACAAGGTCAATATCCCTGTTTCCCACCAGGACCGGTTTCAAATTTTCACTTTCAGCCCAGGAGATGGCTGCCTGTATCTGCCTGATTTCGCCAACGGAAATGAAAACAGGCATTTCTCCTGCCAACACGGGTATCATCGCTTCCCATCGTATGTCTGCCGGATGCCATTCACTGTTTCCTTCTTCCATGGCCTTCCTGGCAGTTTTGTACCGCCGCGCTTTGTCAAAAGCTTCCTGCAGAATATCCATGCTTGCACGGTAAGCGTCCATGTCATTCATGGAAGGCCATTCAACCGCCATCCCGATTCCTTCACGGAGTGTCATCTGTTCCCATGTCCAGCCGTCGGTCATCATAGCAGACAATTGTCCGGAAATCAGACTCCCCCCGGGTGTAGGCACAACTGTTGTAACACCATGCACCGCAGCCACCGGAAGGTGTTCACTGGCCGGATGAAAGGCAACCTGAGCACGTATATTGGGATTGATTTGCCCGGTTTCACGGAGGTCTGTACTCTCCCGAATCCTGGAAATTTCCATCAGCCCAATACCGGTGCGCCCGTGAATAAATCCGGGGTACACATGCTTGCCGGTGGCATCAATCACTTCGGCTCCGGCAGGGATTTCCACCCCTTGTCCTACCGACACAATGATGCCGTCTTCAAAAACAAGGGTCCCATTCTCTATAACTCCATCCGTGATGGTGTGGATAGTACCCTCGGTTATGGCAACCGGGTGAGATTGCGGTGGTGCCGGTATCTGCGCCGGCAGACCACAAAACCAACCTGTTAATACAACCAGAGACATTATTCTGAATGCCTGAATGTTCTGTATGGTGCTTTTCATGATCATAAAAACAATATGGATTGTTGTGTTTCTTTTGTGTGAATTTCTGGTTTTTGAAAGCGGCTTGGTCATCTGTATATATTTTCTTTAGTGTTTAAGCATCATGGTTTCGTTTTTCGGTCTTCTTTCTGAACGCGGATCCGGGCGGATGTTTCGCTCGCGGGTCAACACGGATGCAATCGGCTTTCGCAGCGTGCGACCCTTAGCATTTGCGCTAATTGGCATCTTCAATGATCCTGCTTATGATCAACGCCCTTTCTCTTTTCACCTCTTCGTAAAGTTGCTGATCCTCTTCCGCATCAAAATACTTTATACCGTCCAGCCATGTTTGCTGGGGTATAGAAAAAGAAGACAGGGGGTGGGCATTCCAGATTACAAAATCTGCATCCTTTCCGGCTTCCAGCGAACCCACCCGGTGATCGATACCCATGATTTTGGCGGGGTGCAGCGTGATAAAATTCATGGCATCGGTTTCAGATACACCTGTCATCATGGTTTTTGCTGCTTCCCAGTTCATCCTGGTGGCCAGTTGGGTGTTGTCTGAATGCAGGGAGGTGAGCACGCCCACATCGTTCAGCAACCGTGCATTGTACAAAATGCCGTCGTGGGCTTCCACCTTGAATGATGACCAGTCGGTCCAGACAACGGCACCGGCGCCGTGGGCTTTCAGTTCATTGGCAATCTTGTATCCTTCCAGCGTGTGTTCAAAAGAACCGATGGTAAAGCCGAAGTCTTCGGCCACCCGCATCATCATGAGCATTTCATCCTGTCTGTAAGCGTGCACATGCGCTATTCTTTCGCCGTTGATGACCTCCAGGATGGCTTCCAGCTGAAGATCGCGGCGGGGAGGTATGCCTTCCTTTGTTCTCTGCCATCGTTCATGGTTCATCTCATACTCAAGGGCAGCCTGCAAGGCATCGCGGATGATCTGTTCGGTGCCCTGGCGACTGTTGGGATAGCGATCCTGCATTTGTTTCACGTTTTCACCAAGGGCAAACTTCAGCCCGGGTGCAGCATCTTCGATGAGCATTTCGCCGGGAAGCCTGCCCCATCGCATTTTGATCACGGCATTCTGGCCACCAATGGGATTGGCGGAGCCATGGAATAAGGTTGCCGACGTGATGCCACCGGCAAGCAACCTGTAAATCCATACATTATCCCCATGCATCACATCCGTGATCCGCGTTTCGGATGTGATCGCATCTCCAACCTCGTTTACGCCGCCTGCGATGCTGGTATGGATATGGGGGTCTATCAGGCCGGGGGTCACATGCATGCCGCTGCCGTCAATTTCTACTGTCCGGCGGGGCGCATCCAGTCCAAAGCCCACCTCGGCAATATGCCCATCGGATACCAGCATGTCAGCATTCTCCAGGATTCCCTGTGGCCCCTGCGTCCAAATGGTGGCATTGCGAATCATTACATGCCGTGGCTGCGCAGGAATAGCCGGAAAACCATATTCCATGGAGGGAAAACGTTCAGGCAGCTCCAGTTCGGCAAAAGGCTCCGAATCTGTTTCCTCATCATCTTCGTTGGTGTTCTCTGATCGTTTAGCAGTCCAGGTAAAAAATGTACCGGCAGCATTTTCGCCGATACCCAGCATTTCATCACCACCAAGGTGGGCCGACAACCTGTATATCCCAACCAGCCCAACTGAATCACCTGCAAATTTGGCGGTTAGCCTGTGGCCGTCAAACGCTGCTTTTTCCAGGCGGGTGCTATTGTCGCCAATGGTTATGGTTCCACGCAGACGTTGATTTTGCTCGCTGATCTCCATGGAGGCATCTTCCGGGAATTTCATCGATACCAGGTTCCATTTTCCTGCCGGCTTTTCCCGCGGTGACTTTACAACATAGGCTCTTCCGTCAATCCAGACTTCAAGGATATCGTTGTTATTTTCAAAAAGCTCTCCTTCCGAAACAATAAAATTCGCCGCCTTCCCTCTTTCGATGGTTCCGTAGAGATGGTTGATATTCAGCATGGCAGCGGGTATGGTGGTAAGGGCAGCCAGGGCATCATCCTTTTGGAGGCCTCGTTTTACCGCTTCACGCAGATTTCGCAGGAACCTGTTATCGCTGCCATATGCAGTTATGGCGAAAGGTATCCCTGCCTCCAGCAATCTGGCCGGGTTTTCCGGGGCAAAATACCAGTGCCTCAGGACTTCCAGGGAGACCTGAAACGACTGCTCCGGTTTCGCCACATCGGGTGGTTCCGGGAAGTTGATAGGGAGAATCACCGGTAAACCTGTGTTTTTTATGGCATTTATGCGCCGGTATTCATGTCCGCTACCCCTAATCCACATATTGATACCGAATTCTTCAGCGATTTCGGCAGCCCGCAGAAACCAATTCTCATCGCGGGCGGCAGCGATAACGGGAGTGCGGTTTTGCAGGGCATCAGCCAGTTTTTGCAGTGCCAGATTGGTTTCGGGACGTTCCAGCGAGGGATTGGCAAGAAATGCCCTGTGAGCATCTGCGTACCAGCCCGCATCCAGGTACACCTGCCGGATCAATGCAACGGAACCCATTGCAGAGGTTGGGTAACCCCTGCCCAGTTCCCGGGAGGTTTCAAACGACATCACATGGGAAACATCTTTACTGATCAGCACCCCGGCCGCTATATCGTCGCCCAGACTGACAATACTGCCCGACCCCCTCAGCAGGCCGTGAGCGGAATGGGTGTGTGCGGTGGTAAACCCATTGGCCCGCATGGCTGCTGCCCCGGAAGGGTCGGGACGGAAATGATCTGCAGCGCGATGATGGCTTCTTATTTGGGGATTCCAGTAAATACCGTTTTCTTCCTCCTGCGGATCGGCCATGCCATAGGATGTAAACAGATCAATAAAGCCCGGATAAATCATTTTACCTTCCAGGTCAATGATGCTGGCATCAGCGGGTATGGGAGCATTACGCCCCACATCCTCAATGATCCCGTTGCGGATCACCAAAACCGATTGCCGCGAAATTTCACCGGGCGCTGTTACAATATCTGCATTGATGAAGGCGAAAACAGCGGGTGTATTTTCCCGCAATCCTGTTTGCCTGTTTGTTTGCAAAAAGGCACTTTTCGGACTTAAAAGAAAAAAAGCCAGAAAAAAAATAAGTATTGAACGCATTGAACAAATATTATGGTAAAAAATGTATTGAAAAGTTGGTGTTGAACCGCCATAAAAATAGCCAAAATTTGTCACAGGCAAAATAAAACTTGTATTTTTGACCTGTCTAAACCATTCTAATCAACACAAGCTTTTATTGTTTATGGAAATCAGCGGCAAGATAATATCTATTCTTCCTGAGCAGAGCGGAGAAGGGCGTAACGGCCCCTGGCGCAAGCAGGACTTTATCATTGAAACGGAAGGTCAGTATCCCCGGAAGGTATGTATAAGCGTTTGGGGTGACAAAATTGATCAGTTCGCCCTTAAAGATGGGGAAAAGATCACGGCATCGGTCAATATTGAGAGCCGTGAGTATAATGACCGCTGGTACACAGATGTCAGAGCATGGAAAGTTTCGAAAGAGAGTGACTCTGCCTATCAGGGTGAACATCTTCCCCCCACTGGTAGCCCTCCGCCTTTCGATGCGCCACCGCCTGAAGATGAATCCTATCCTGCAGGCAGCGATCAGGACGACCTGCCATTCTAAGCCGTTTTTGCCTTATATCCCTGGCACTTTAGCCATATTCTGATTCATCAGTGATATTGATGGGGAACTACTCCTGTCTATAAATATATTGATATATAAAACTTTCTGCATCTTTTCGTTGTTTGTTTTGTGATGAAACACTCATAACAGGGTTTTTGCCACAGAGGGGGATGATTATGGGAGATGGGAGATGAGACTTAAGGGACTTGAGGGACTTAAGTGAAGAGTAAGAAGTAGGAAGTAAGCAGATGATAGTTAATAGACTATTTGACATTTTCACATTTTCACATTTTTACAAAATTTAAACAGATGAAAACACCATCTTCGCCACAAGAGGGTGTTATTTACCGGTAATACCTTAACAAACATAGCATGTTCAAATCCATATTCATCATAATTCTTTTTTTTGCGGCTTTTATCCGTGTTTATGCGGCTGAAGACCGATTTTTGCTGCAGGGACAGGTTACAGACGCTCTGAGCGGTCAAACTTTGCCGGGTGCCACGGTTTTTAATCCGGAGAGTGGTCGTGGCGTTACCACCGATATGGAAGGTGGTTTTGAAATCCTGGTTGCCGGTGGCGAGCAGGAGATCAGGGTTACATATGTTGGGTTTGAGGATTGGGCAGAGACGGTTTCTATTCCTTATTCCGGTATTTTGACCATTTCTCTTAAACCCGTTGAGCGTTTACTTGATGAGGTGGTAGTTACCGGCCGTCGTCCGGGTGATCATGTGGAGCGCACGGAGATGGGTGTATTCAGGATGGAGGCGCAAACGATTCAGCAAATTCCTGCCATGATGGGGGAAGTGGACTTGATCAGTGCCATTCAGATGTTGCCGGGTGTACAATCGGTGGGAGAGGGTTCCGGCGGGTTCAACGTGCGTGGCGGCGGTATTGACCAAAACCTCATCCTTATGGATCAGGCAACGGTTTATAATGCTTCCCACCTAATGGGTTTCTTTTCTGTTTTCAACAATGATATTGTTGAAGATATCCATTTATACAAAGGGAACATTCCTGCCCGTCACGGCGGCAGGCTGGCATCACTTCTGGATGTCCGCATGAAGGAAGGCAGCATGGAGTCCTTTGGAGGGACCGGCGGCATAGGCACCATTTCCAGCAGATTGATGCTGGAAGGCCCGGTTGTACGCGACAGGGTTTCTTTCATAGCTGCCGCCAGACGGTCTTACGCCGATCTTTTCATCCCGCTTTCCGATAATCCTGAATTGCGTGGCAACAAATTGTATTTCTATGATCTGAACCTGAAGTTGAATGCTGTATTGAATGAAAGAAACAGGTTACAGTACAGCAGTTATCACGGGAAAGACTACTTCAGGATGGGGCAAAACAGTGTGTTTTCAATGGACTGGGGAAACACCACCCATAGCCTTCGCTGGAATCGCATTATGCACCGCGATTGGTTACTCAATACCCACCTGGTATATACATCCTATGATTATTCCATCATGCAAAAGGGCGATGCCAACAGCAGTTTCCGCTGGCGTGCCGGCAATGAAGATATTGGGGGCAAAGCAGATATTTCCTGGTTTCCTTCCGATGCGCACAATGTGAACATGGGTTTTTCAACGATTTATCATCGTTTTGACCCCGGTTTGCTTACGGGGATTGATGATGAGAGTTTCTTTGGAGAGCTGGGCTCCACCAGGTCGGGTGCTTTGTCGCATGCCGTGTATGTATCCAATGAACAGGCTGTAACCGATGCCCTTTCATTGGAATATGGTTTGCGTTTTTCGGTTTTCCAGAGCATGGGACCCGCCACAGTTTATCTTTATGATGATCAGCATGAATATGTAGGTGAGACAAATTATGGCAGCCGGGAAATTTACAATACATGGTCAGGTTTTGAGCCTCGCTTTGGAATAGGTTACACTTTTCATAAAGATGCGAGTGTCAAAGCAAGTTATAACAGGAATCTGCAATATCTGCACCTGGCCAGCTACAGCGATGGAGGAAACCCCCTTGATATCTGGGTGCCTTCGTCTGCAAGGGTAAGGCCACAAATAGGGAATCAGTTTGCATTGGGTTATTTCCGGAACTTGCGACCGTCCAACCGGGTTATTGAAGCTTCCGTTGAAGCCTTCTACAAAACCATGTACAACCAGATTGACTTTAAAGAAAATGCCTGGTTGATGCTTAACCCGAGGCTAGAAGGGGAGTTTCGCTTCGGTGATGCATGGGCCTATGGAGCAGAATTTCTATTGAGGAAGAGTGAGGGCGATCTGACCGGTTGGATCGCATACACGTGGTCAAGGGCCAAGCGGCAGATTGATGAAATTAATAATGGGATGGTTTATCCGGCATCTTACGACAGGCCGCACAGTCTGAACCTGGTGATGAACTACAACCTCAGCCCCAGGGTTAACTTATCGGCTGCCTGGGTATATTCCACCGGGGCTCCGGTAACCCTGCCGGCAGGTCGTTTCGAATACGGGAATCATATCGCACCCGTTTACACCCGTCGCAATGCACACCGCCTGCCCGATTATCACCGGCTGGATCTGGGTGCCACCATAAAAAGCCGGCGCAGTACACAGGATGGTTTCTACGGCGAATGGACCATCTCGGTTTATAACGCCTACTACAGGAAAAATACATGGATGCTGGACTTTCGCCCGGGCGAAGAACCCGGAGAAATGGAAGCATACAAGGTTTATCTTTTCCCGGTTTTGCCGTCTGTTACGTATAATTTTTATTTTTAGTTAGTGGCGAGCTGAGGGATGGGAGTTGGGAGTTGAGACATAAGAGACTTTGGAGAAGTAAGAAGTAAAAAGCAGGCAGCAGGCAGGAAAACGGGAATTAATTTGCCAACACCTGTAAAGGCCGGGCTTGAACTGTCAACCATATCAAGAATTTTTCATTGATCATTGAAAATCGAATAATTTATTAATTGATAAATTGCTTTGCGCATTTTGCGTGTTTTGATCTTGGCGATCTTTGCGTGGACTTTTTTATTCCTCGCGAAGACCGCAAAATTTTTCACGCAAAAACCGCAAAGAGGGGGTCCTGTTAACATTTCGACATTTACACATTATTACAAATTATAACCACATGAACAACAAAAAGATACGTACCTTCTTCATGGTAACTGCCATAGTGTTATTTATGGCTTCCTGCACCGAAAGAATCGATCTTGATCTGGAAGGTGATCTGGCAACGCTGGTGATTGATGCCCGGATTACCGACATCGATGAAGGTAGTAAGGTGATCATCACGAAAACCACATCATACTTTTTTAACCAACCTCCGCCTGTGGCATCGGGTGCGAGGGTCATGCTGTCAGCAGATAAGGGTTCGTGGTTGCTCAAGGAAGAAAGCCCCGGTAAATATATACTACCACCGGATTTTGCTGCTGATCACAAAAGTTCCTATACCCTTGAAGTTGACATTGCTGACGCTGTTTTTCATGCCCATTCAACCATGCCCAAGCCGGTTCATCTGGACAGTCTCTCCATTCGTCCGCATCATTGGTTGCCGGGTCAATTTGATTTGTTGATTCATTTCAGGGATCCGCCCGAAATCGATAATTTTTATATGTGGAAGGTGTACAGGAACGATGTGTTGCTGACAGACAGCTTGCTAAAGGTTCCGTTTACCGACGGGGAGCCATTCAAAGGGCGCTATGTAAGTGCGCCCGTATATGTTTTACAGCCGGAAGACGGGATACTGCAACGCGGAGATGTTTATCGCGTGGAAACGTACAGCATCACGGAAGAATATTTTGAGTTCCTTCTGGCCATGCTGCGTAACCAGGGTGCTACCGGCGGACCTTTTGCAGGGCCACCCTCCAATATCCCCAGTAACTTCAGCAACGGTGCCCTTGGCTTTTTTATGACCACAGCGGTAACCAGTGCTGAAATTGCCGTTCCCTGAAAAGAAAGAAATCTCATTTTTTATGTAAATCTCCCTGTCCGCAATTGGGCAGAGTGTTTCCCATCAGTATAAAAATCCCTAACTTAGCGAGAAACTATTTCGTGATGGACTATAATGATTTTCGCCGGCACGGGCATGTTTTTGTTGACTGGCTGGCAGATTACTTCGAGCAGATAGAGCAACTCCCTGTCAAGTCGCGGTCACTTCCGGGCGACATTTTATCCCAACTGCCTGCTTCTCCTCCCGATAAGGGGGAAGAGATGGAAAACATCTTCAGAGATTTCCGGGAGATCATCATACCGGGCATTACCCATTGGCAGCATCCGGGTTGGTTTGCCTACTTTCCGGCAAACAACAGCCCGCCTTCGGTGCTTGCCGAGATGCTGACTGCCGGCCTTGGCAGCCAGTGCATGAGTTGGCTCACTTCCCCGGCTGCAACGGAGCTCGAAGAAAGGCTGATGGAATGGCTGCGGAAAATGACCGGGCTACCTGAGGACATGACCGGTGTCATTCAGGATACCGCATCTACGGCTACCCTCTGTGCCTTGCTTTCGGCAAGGGAAACAGCCACCGGTTTTGAAGCCAACAGAAAGGGTGTAACCGGTGATCTCATCGTGTATGCATCCACCGAAACACACTCCAGTATTGAGAAAGGGGTTAAAATCGCCGGTTTTGGGAAAGATAACCTCCGCCTGGTAAAAGTAAGGGACGACTTTTCCATGTGTCCGGAAGCATTGGAGAACACCATCAGGCATGATTTGGAGCTTGGTCTGAAGCCTGCATGTGTGGTGGCCACCCTGGGAACTACCTCCTCCATGGCTATGGATCCTCTTGAAGCCATCGCCGGAATATGCAGTCAATATGGCATTTGGCTGCATGTAGATGCAGCTTTTGCAGGTACGGCAGCCATCGAACCCGCGCACCGCGCGTTTATGAGAGGAGTGGAACGATGCGATTCCTTCGTGTTTAATCCCCACAAATGGATGCTTACCAACTTTGATTGCTCGGCCTACTTTGTGCGTAACCCCGACATATTGCTGCGTACACTCACTATGCAACCGGAATATCTGAAAACAGACGCTGACCGCCAGGTAAAAAATTACCGCGACTGGGGCATACAGCTGGGCCGCAGATTTCGGGCACTCAAGCTATGGTTCGTGATCAGAAGTTATGGCGTTGAGGGGATCAGGGAAATGATCAACCGGCATATTGGACTGGCTGCCTTGTTTGAGACACGGGTGCATCAGGACAGGAATTTTGAATTGCTTGCACCACGCCAACTGAGCCTGGTGTGCTTTCGCTATAACCCCGGCCGTGAAACGAAAGAAAACCTGGATGCACTCAACAGGCAACTGCTTGATGCCGTGAACAACACAGGAAAAGTGTTCCTCACACATACTTCACTGGCCGGCAAATTTTGTATCCGCTTGTCGGTGGGTCAGCGCACAACCTCCGAAAAACATGTGCAGCTTGCCTGGCAACTCATCAGGGAAGCGGCTGCAAGGCTTACTGCGCCATAAACTTGCGTATCCCCTCCACAAGCCTGCCGATGTCTTCATGGTTGTTAAAAAAGTTGAGGGAGATGCGGATATTGTTGTTACGAATGGTGGTGAATACCTTTTCTTTTTCCAGGAATAATACACACTCCTGGTTGCTTTTCCCTGACAGGTTGATGCTGATAATGGCCGACTGTTCCCCTGCATGGCTGTGGGGACTAAGAACCTGCACACCATCCAGCTGGTTCAGGTGAGCGATGCACTCCGTTACCAGCGACAACACTCTTTTGCGGATATTGTCAAAGCCGATGTTCTGCATATATTCAAAGGCCGTTTTCAAGGCAAGGATCGTTTGCAGGTTGGCGGTACCAAACTGGTATTGCATGGCTGTAGGGTAAATATCAACCGATGTGCCTTTTCGCGTAACGATGAAGTCGTTGCCGACCGGTTTTACAGACAACCAGCCTGCAACCGGTGTGGGAAACTGTTCCCTGTAAGCAGGTGATGTGTACATCAGTGAGCCCACATGGCCCGCGCAGCCCCATTTATGTAAGGATGCCGTGAGCACATCAATATGCATTTTTTCCACATCGATGGGAAAAAACGGGAATCCCTGTGTGGCATTTACCACGAAAAGCAAATCCCTTTGCTTCAGTGCTTTGCCAAGGGAAACCATGTCTTGCCGGAACCCCGTGCCGTATTGCACATAAGAGCAAACTACCGCTTTTGTTTTATCATCAGTCAACGCCATGATCTTTTCAACGGGATAGCGCCCGTTTTCCGGTTGCACATAGCTGACAGGTATATTCTGGTATTCAAAAGGGATATGTGTGGCAGGAAATTCATCCTGCTTGGAAACAATGTTGAAGTCGTTACCGAAGCGCCTTTTCATTGAAAGGGCAACCATAGACATGGCCAGTGAAGAATTGGGCATGAACACCAGGTTTTCGGGTAAGGTATTCAGGTGTTCACCCATTTTCTGCAGCAAAGCCGCAGCCATGGACAGGTCACTGTGAAAATCCAGCTCCCCCAGTTCATATAACTTGCCATAGGTTTCCTGGATGGTTTTATAAACGGCTTTGGGAATGGGCGACATGCCGGCGCTTTGGAAATAGGTGACTTTCCCGGTTAATTTGAAATCTTTCCGGATTTTTTCCCAGGATAGTTCATGCATGGTATTCGGATTCACAAATGAACATAAAATATATTTTCCACATTTGATTCAAAGCCAATGCGATCAATGATCTGGCTGTATAAAGACTCAAGTATGGAATACAGGGAACTGTTTGCCTGTATTTCTTTTGGGATGACCCTTTGTCCTGAGTCAATAAATTCAAGAACCATAAACAAAATGGCCAGTATGATGGCCCATTTGATCAATCCCAGGGCAAATCCCGCAATACGATTGACAAAGCCCAGCATCAGTGCTTTGAACAGCTTGGTAAGCAGTGCCCCCAGTAAGCGGATAAGCCACACTACCAATAGAAACACCAGGATAAACACCACGATTTTTATTACCTGTGTATTCCACTCGAACAGGCTTTCCACGATGTTGCCTGCAATACTTGCCAACAATATGGCAATGAAGACACCTGCCACCAATCCTGCCAGTGTGGCTGCTTCATAAAAGAATCCCTTCTGATAGCCTCTGATGGCCCCGAGAACAAGGATAACGGCGATGATCAGATCGAGGATGTTCATGGTTTTTTTCTTTTTGTGAGATGAATCAGGTGCTGCCCAATTCTAAAATGACGTCAAACTCTTCCTGTTTGAGCGGCATCACAGATAGCCGTGCCTGCTTAACCAGGGCAATGTTCTCCAGGCGTTTGTCTGATTTGATTTGGCCCAGGGTAACGGGCTTATCCAAGGCTTGAAGGGGAACAACGTCAACTACAACCCAACGGTCATCGTCGGTGGTCGGATCCGGGTAATGCTCCTTTACGACCTTTGCCATTCCCATTACACGTTTTTCATTCACACTATGATAAAATAATACCAGGTCACCTTTTTTCATGGCCTTCAGGTTGTTGCGTGCCTGATAGTTTCTCACCCCATCCCATAGAGTCTGCCCGTCTTTTTCCAGTTGCTGCCACGAATAGGCAGATGGTTCACTTTTTACCAGCCAATGGTTCATGTTGAAAGCTTTTTATATTATCTGTCAAAAAATATTTTTTGCTTACCCCTGATTAAGTATCTTGTAGGTCAATTCCTTTACCAATTCGCCGTGATTCGTTGAAGCATTCTCCCAGCCTTTGGACTTCATGTCATAGTTGCGGAGCTCCGAAAAAATGGCAATGATCCGTTGCGGCGGGTAATTTTTTGCTGCCAGGGCATAATCCTTGATAAAAAAGGGGTTTACACCAAGTTCAGAGGCAGCATTGTTTTGGGACTTATCTGCCAGACTGTGATAGAGCAATACTTTGGAAAAAAACTGGTATAAAATGGCAGTGGTCATCACAAAAGGATTTGACCTTGGATTATCGGCAAAATATTTCGCAATGCGGTATGCTTTACCACTATCCCTGGCACCAAGGGCATTTTGAAATTCAAATATATTGAAATCCTTGCTAATGCCGATATTCTCCTCGATGACAAGGGTTGTTATTTCTGAACCTTTGTCCAGGTTAATGAACAATTTTCGTATCTCATTCACAATGGTGCCCAGATCGGTTCCCAGGTGGTCGGCAAGCATTTGCAAGGCTTTCGGGCCAATTTTATATCCGTGTTGTTTTACATAACTTGCTATCCAGGCCGGAACCTGGTTCTCGTAAAGCTTTTTCCCGGAAAAAACGACCCCGGCCTTACTCAGTAATTTGTAAAACCGTGTGCGCTTATCCGGACTCTTTTTGTATTTGTAACAGATCACCAGAATGGTTGATTCCAGTGGGCGTTCCACATAAGGGAGCAGATCTTCTATGTTTTTGATGTGATGCGCTTCGCGAATGATAACCACATTGTGAGAAGCCATCATCGGGTAGCGCCTGGCTGTGCTGATGATGGTGGGGATGTCCGTTTCCTTGCCATACATGATGCTGAGGTTGAACTCCCTTTCTGTTTCCGTCAATACATTCTCTTCGATGAAATCAGCGATCACATCAATATAAAAACTCTCCTCCCCCGTAAGGAAATAGATGGGATAAAGGACTTTATTGCGGATATCCTTGAGTATTTGCTGAAAATTTGTTTCGGTCATCTTCTTCTAATGGCTTTGCTCAGGCAAAATTAATGAAAGCTTTGAAAGACCGGTTGGTTTTTCCGGTTTATTTCATGGGTTTATAATTTGTCGAAATGTCGAAATGTCGAAATGTCGAAATGTCCGGGCTTGCTATGGCTATGAGCTCGTTCGATCTTTTCTGACGCATCCTCGCATTCTCGTTTCTTCGCATTCTCGTTTCTTCAGTGCCTATAATCATCCCCCTGTGTGGCAAAAATGCT
>REEA01000112.1 GCA_007695305.1 Bacteroidia bacterium | reverse complement strand
TCAAGAATAACGTAAGAGGCATAATCCAGGAACCAGTCCTGGTACATGCCCGAAAGCCTGGCAACAGGCTTCCCTTCACTGCCGCCCCTGTCGAAAGGAAGCATACTGTAAGGCTGCTGTTCTTCCGGCTTACCAGATTCATTCACAGAACCATCATCTTCATCAGATCCTGTGTTCATATCATCATATATTTCCTCTTCATTGATCATGGTGTTCCAATCTCATTTTTTTCTTTGAGGATGATTATTTCCAAAAACGAAGGATAAGTACTTCAAAAAGCAGAAACAGCAATGCCAGTATCACAAATAATCGCCACAACTGGCGACCTTTTGCCATTTCATGCAATGTCTGGTCAAGGGGCTTATCGCCTGCATCCACCACCTGGACAGAAGTTACCTGCATATCCGCAAGAAGGTTCTGCAGCTCCCGTTCAGTGTATGCGTCCAGGATAGATTCGCGCCGGTCGTAGTTGAATGACAATCCGCCTATTTGTTCATCTCCCAGCAGAAGGGCATAGTTTTGGGACCGGCTGATCTGGTCATGGAAAAACAATTGCACCTGGTTACCGGATCGCCGCTGCTCCGGGATCACTTCAAACTGATCTCTTTTAAGCCTGTAAACCTGATCGGTTTGCGCACTCCGCCGCCGGCTGATAACTGGTTTCCCATCACCGATGGTATGGTAAGGGGGCTGCATATAGCCACTTTGCAGCGCGATATTCGCCATCACGGGTACGAAGAGTGAATGTCGCGGAAAATTGCTGAAAGTTTCATCAAGTGGCACTGCCGACAGGAAGACCCTGCCGTTGCCAACCGGGTATGAAGCCAGGAAAGGCAGTCCATTCTGCAACTGAAGGATATTCTCTCCCATGGAACCTATGGTTCGGGAAATGGCATAATGTTTTGAAACCCCGGGTAAATCCACATTTTCAGGCAAATGCTCAAAAACACCTTCAAAAACAGCATGCATCTCGTTGAGCACACTAACACGGATGGATGTGGTGTCGAGCCGGCCGTAGGTATCAACACCCATATTCATGAGAAAATCATTGTAGGAAGCCCGGTCTATTTCTTGTCCCGGGAATATGGCCAATGTTCCGCCTTCTTCCACGTATGACCGGAGGGCTGAAGCCAGCCCCGCCGACACCCTGTTAAAATGGTTCATAACCATGAGGCTGTGCTCTGAGAATGCAGAAAAGTCGATGGCAAATGAGGGCATGGTTTGAAAGGCAAACAACTCATCACCGCCATAAAGCGCGCGGAGATATGGACTCTGGCCATTTCCGTCGAGGCTCATAACAGGAATCTCGGTGGTAACCCTGTAACTAAAATAAAGCTTGTCATCAAAGTCAATGGGATAATCGGTGATCTCCACATGACCTTGCTGCAATTCGTGCATGCCTGCTGCCCAGCTTACTTCAACCAACGTCTGATCTTCCGGGCCAATGGAATAGGATACCACAGATCTCTGCTGACCATCCACAAAAACCCTCAGCGGTTGGTTCTCCAGACTTTGAACACCCGCGTTCACGATGCGGATACCCATTGTAACAGGTTGTCCGGCAAGGATTACCGGCGAATCGAACCATACAGAATCAACAAAAACATTGTCGGTTTGAGAGGCCCGCAAGGGTATAAAATAAGCGAAAGGCACAGTATCGATGATGGCGTCTTTCAGGCCCGTGGTACTTTTTTGAAAATCACTGATGTAATATGCCCGCTTGTTTCCGGCAGGTTCTTCGGAAAACAGTTCCGATTTCCGGCGCATCACATCAGCGATCGAACGTACCCTGGCCGACTCACTGATTTCCTGAACCATATCGATAAATTCTTCGCGACTGACAAAGCGCTGATGCCTGCCTTCAAAATCATTGGTAAGCAGCAGAAAGCGATCAGCGGGGCCATACATGGCGGCAATTTCCAATGCCCTGTTCCTGGCCAGATCAAGCAAACGACCCTGTGCAGACAAAGCATTCATGCTGAATGAGTTATCCACATACACCCCCACTGCGTTCCCATCACCGGTGATCTCCTCTTCCCCAAACGGGATATAAGGACGCGCAAAAGCCATCACCAGGAATGTGATTACCAGTATCCTTGCCAGGAGAACCAGCAAATGCTTTAATCGGGATTCCTTGTCCGATGCTTCACTCAACTGTTGCAAAAAGGCAATATTTGGAAAGTAAACCGTTCTGAACCGCCTGAATCGAAACAGATGAATGATTACAGGAATACTGACCGCAAACAAGGCAAATAAAAATCCGGGAAAAACAAAACTCATTATAAAAATTCCTCTAACTGTAATGAATCAATACAACTTCTTATAGAATAACCCCGCAAAGTTACATTTATTTCTCCGTTCGTGCCATGATACGATCACAGTAAACGGAATCTTTCATACCAGCTGTATCTTTCTCTTTCCTGATTGCAAAAAAAAGCGTATTTTTCACCACTTTTTCATACAATTCACCTTTTTTCAATGATCATTTTTATTCACATAAATTTTCATTCTTATGCGTAATTCTTTATTGAAAATTTTTGCTTCGCTGTGTATTTTGTTGTTTTTCAACGGCTTGAATGCAACTGAAGACATGCGGTTATTGCGTTTTCCCGACATCAGCGGCGAACAGATTGTGTTCGTGTATGCTGGTAACATCTGGACGGTTGATGCCGCAGGTGGTGACGCACGTCAGCTCACTTCACACAAAGGGTTGGAGTTGTTTCCCAAACTTTCACCCGACGGTCAGTGGATCGCTTTTTCTGCCGAGTATAGCGGCACACGGCAGGTTTACGTCATGCCCTCACAGGGTGGCACGCCGAAACAGCTTACCTGGTATAACGATGTGGGTCCCATGCCGCCAAGGGGTGGATTTGACCATGTGGTGCTTGGCTGGACCCCGGACAGCAGGAAAGTGCTGTTCCGCGCCAACCGGACACCTTATGGTGACCGCATGGGAAAATATTTCCTGGTTGACATTGAAGGGGGGCTGGAAGAACCCCTGCCCATACCCCACGGAGGATTTGGCGTACTCTCGCCCGATGGCAACAAAATGGTTTTTGCCTATGTGGACCGGGAGTTTCGCACCTGGAAACGCTATAAGGGAGGTCGCGCTTCCAACTTGTGGATATACGATCTGCAGGAAAATACTTCCCGCGAAATCACGGACTTTAAAGGCACCGACCATATCCCTCACTGGTATGGCGACAAGATCTATTTCGCTTCCGACCGCGACAAATGGCTGAACATCTACAGCTATGATGTCAATACAGAGGATGTAAAACAGATCACCTTCCATGATGATTTTGATGTGATGTGGCCAAGTGGTACCGGCAACCGCCTGGTGTATGAAAGTGGTGGTTACATTTACCATCTCGACCTGGTTACTGAAGAGGTGGAGCGCGTGCAGGTTAATATTCAGTATGATTTCTCCAATACTCTTCCCTATCGGAAAAATGTGAAGGACAATATCCACAGCATGGCCATATCACCAACCGGTAACAGGGTTCTTTTCGATGCCCGCGGCGACATATTCTCTGTTCCTGCCGGCGAAGGCACCACCCACAACCTCACGAGACAGCAGGGTGTGAGAGCGGTTTACCCCCAATGGTCGCCCGACGGACGTTGGATCGCATATTATGATGACAGCACCGGTGAATATGAATTGTATCTGCTGGAGAACAATGCTCATGCAGAACCAAGGCAAATGACATTTGAATCGCAGGGGTGGAAATATCAGCCCGCCTGGTCGCACGATAGCCGTTACCTGGTCTATTTCGACCGCAGCATGCATCTTTGGTTGCTGGACGTCGACAACGGCGACCATAGAATCATCGACCGTCCCACAGCAGAAGAGATCAGGCACTACCATTTCTCACCCGACAACCGATGGATAACCTATGCAAAAAGCAGCCGCAACGGACTGGGAGCTGTTTGGGTCTATAATATCGAAACCGGCGAAGCACGTCAGCTGACAGGAAACACTTACAGCGAAAGCAACCCGGTATTCAGTAAATGCGGTGAATACATCTTCTTTACCTCGAACCGTGATTTTAACCTGGCCTTCTCCAGTTTTGAGTTCAACTATCTCTACAACCAGGCCACCAGGATATATGCACTCCATCTGACAAATGACAGTCCCAGACTTTTTGAGCCCACCGAAACTGTTGAACCCAGCGGCAATGATGACAAATCAGGTAACAATGGCAACGACGATATCCACGTGCTGATTGATTTCGATGGTGTGGACCAGCGAACTGTTGCATTTCCGCTATCGGCCGGCAGCTATTGGGGCTTACAACCAGTGAAAGACGGTCTGGTATATTTCACCGGCAGAGGCATGCGTCGCTATATTCTCAGCGACCAAAATGACCAGTCGATCATGGATGGGATCAGCGCCGCTATCTTAAGCGCAAACGAAAGCAAGTTCCTGTATCAGTACCGGGGTGACTACGGGGTGGAAAGCCTTTCTCCGGGACGCACCGCCGGTGAAGGACTGCTCGACCTCAGTGATATGAATATGCGTATTGAACCGCTGAAAGAATGGGAACAGATCTTTTTGGACGGATGGCGCATTTACCGGGACTTTTTCTATGTGGAGAACCTTCATGAAATTGACTGGGAAGGATTCTATGAAAGGTATTCTCCATTGCTGCCATACCTCAATCATCGCTTCGACCTGGATTATATGTTCGGTGAGATCATTGCCGAAACCAATACGGGTCACGCTTATGTGGACTATGGTGATTTTGAAACCGTTGAGCGTATCGAAACGGGCTTACTGGGTGCAGACCTTGAAGCAGATCACCGAAACGGCAGGTACCGGATCGCCAAGATCTATCGGGGAGAGAACTGGAATAATGATCTGCGTTCTCCGCTTACCAAGCAGGGCATTGACGTGCGCGAAGGGGATTACCTTATCAGTATTGACGGTAACGATGTCACAACATCTGTCAACCCTTACAAATTTCTTGAGGGGCGCGTAGGCAAATCCACCGAGATAACGGTAAACAGCCGTCCCGATGGCAGGGGAGCACGCAGCTATACCATCAGGCCCATCTCCAGTGAGGTAGCGCTCCGCCACCTCGATTGGGTCGAAACCAACCGTGCGATGGTTGAGGAGCTTTCAGGCGGCCGCATCGGTTACATTTATGTGCCCAACACCTCGTTCGACGGAAACAGGGAATTATTCAAGGGAATGTACGCCTATCATCACAAGGATGCATTGATCATTGATGAAAGATTCAACGGCGGTGGTTTTATTCCTGACCGTATGGTGGAGATTCTGGCCCGTGAAACCCACGCCAAGTGGTATCGTGCAGGTCTGGATTATCCCATGCGCACTCCGGGCGTTGCCCATGACGGACCCAAGGCAATGCTCATCAACCAGTTCAGCTCTTCCGGCGGGGATGCCTTTCCCTATTTTTTCCGTCAGAAAGGACTGGGTACCATCATTGGTACACGTACATGGGGTGGGCTGGTAGGTATGACAGGCAACGCACGCCTCAAAGACGGCGGATACATCGGAGTACCTCGCTTTGGTATCTATAATGAGAAAGGTGAATGGATCATCGAAGGCATCGGTGTTTACCCGGACATTGAAGTGGTGGACGAACCCCATAAAATTGCCCGCGGTGAGGATCCCTCTCTGGAAAAAGCTGTGGAGATCCTGCTCAGGGAGCTGGAAGAAAATCCGCCTAAACCCTGGCCGGTACCCGAACCACCTGACCGCTCCGGATGGATAGAAGTGGAAATCAGGTAGAGGAAATTTCTTAAAAAAAACACTCATGAGGGATGGTGGTGCCACAGTGTATCACCATCCTTTTTTTAGAAAGGATACCCAATAGCGAGGTTGAATACCAGATTGTCGCGCCGCCAGTTGCGGTCCATCAGGCGAACCGGATCAAAGAAACCCGGGCTTTCAATGCCGGGATTCACCAGTGGGAAGGCAAAGTCAAACCGCAAAATAAAAAAGGAAGCATCAATGCGTAAACCTGTCCCCACACCAAGGGCAATCTGCTCATAAAAAGTGTCGGACGAAAACTTTCCACCGGGCACCTCCTCATCTTCGCGCCAGCGCCAGATATTTCCCGCATCTGCAAACAGGGCTCCCTTGAACACTGAGGTGATATCAAAACGGTATTCAACGTTGGCCTCAAGCTTAAACTCACCGGTCTGATAAATGTTATAAGTGCCTGCCTCTTCCTCAGGCGGCATGTATGTGCCGGGGCCGAGAGACCTCGGATGAAATGCACGGATACTTGTAGAACCTCCGGTCACATATTGCTTTACATAGGGCATCATATCCGAATTACCGTATGGCAATCCGGCACCGATAAAAAACCGTGTGGCCAAACGATGGCCATTCCCAATCTGCCGATAATAACGAAGGTCTATATCTTTGCGCGCATACTGGGCAAAACTCTGGCGAAACACACCGTATCCGCCGTTCTCATCAGGTGTGACCCCAATCAAATGCTTCATCATTAAATAAGCCAGGTTGCCCGACAGGTCGAGATGGAGTAGCAGAAACCAGTCGTTTTGACGCGGTTCCTTCAAGCGGGAATTGTACACATAGGTGTATTGACCGCCGACAACAAACTGTTCAAACAAGCCGCGCCTGAGCAGCGTACCACCAACCAGGATGCCATCCATATCCTTATCCAAATTACCCAAAACAAACAGGTTGAATACAACCGGATATATCCGGAATTGTGTTGCCGGATCAGCATTCCAGGTATATCCATATTGTGTCTTCATGGAGGTGAGACTGAAAGCATCCGTGCGCCGCATGAAATTAACCCCAACGGCAATGTTTGTTTTGGGTGCCAGCACCTGTGGACTTGTTTTCCATCCGGCAGGCAACAAAAAGCGGGGAAAAGAAAGTGTTGCATCGAGCCCCAGCTCGCGGGAGCTCGCGGTTCGCTGACGCCCGATCAATGTTTCATAACCACCATTTAATCCAAAAATGAAAGACTCTGCACCTCTGAACAGGTTGTGGTTTGTAAGGGTTGTGTTGAAACCCGGACCGGCAAAGTTATTGGATTTGGTTATGCCGCGCACTTCAACCGATGTTGACCTTCGTTCAATGGGGGTAAGCAACACACGCACATCCAGGATACCCTCCAGGGGGTCATCTCCGGGGCGCTCCGAAAAACGTATGTTCACAAACCGGAACGTTCCAAGACTCATAAGGTGATTCAGTGTACGGTCGTGATCAGTGACATTATACAGACTGTCTTTTTTAAAAAATACGGCACGGGTGATGATGGAAGGGTTAAACTGATTCAGGGCATCGGTGAAGTATATCCCTCCCGGTAGCGACAAAGTATCTGATTTGCCTGTGTCAGCAGCCATTCCGGCCATATAGTCAGCATGAATGGTCGTGTTGCCGACTCTGTACCTCTTTGTCGCAGACAACGGAATATCGGGCCTGAGCACCGTATACAGGTCAAGCTGGCGATCTCCTGCTGCTGAATCAGCCCTGAAAAGAAAGTGATCGGCATGAAAGAAAAAATAGCCTTGCTTTTTCAATTCCTTATCAATACGCCGTCTTTCCCGACGCAAGTCCTCAAGGCTGTAATGTGCTCCCGGCCGTATCATGCTTTCTGCCAACTGTTCGTTGATGGCCCGGGCCAGGGGAATATCGCTGTCAATGGGATATAAAGCACGTATCCGGTATGGTTTATTGATGTGGATATGATAATCAATGGCCACCGTCCTTCTTGTGCTGTCAAGGGTATGGTTCACCATGGGGTCAAAATAGCCCAGGTTGAAAAGCCTGTTGTTTAACAACCTGAGATTCCTGTCAATATATGCATCATCAAATAACACCGGTTCCTCACCCAAACGGTTTCTCATCCAGTGCCGGACACCTCTGCCGGTGGGCTCACCGGAAACCTGGTACATCCACATCCGGGGTCGTGATTTCAATAATGTGCTGTTGGGAACAGGCCGCAATACTCGGTTTAGCTCACGCTCTACGTTTCTGTCATCTTTAAATGTTTCTTCTTTGGTGATGTGAAGGCGGTGCTCTTTTAGCAGCATCTCGTCTTCCGGCAGCTTCCGCAAACCGGTACATCCCTGCGTAGCCATTAAAATCACACCAAGGAGTGCAACCAAAAATGATTTTTTACGATTATATGTGACTGGTCTGTTCATCAATCAATGCTTTCAAACATAAGAATATCTTATCCTTATGTATTTTTTCAGGGATCATCCGTCTCTTCCGGTGGAATGATGACCTCCTCTTCTTTTCTCATAAACAGTTCCCGGAAGGTGTTAAATGTTTGCCTGAAAGTTATAGATAAACCTGTTTCAATCAACTCATTTTCAAATACATCCTGGAACCTTCGTTCCCTGAAGACCTTTAGGGTAAACCTTCCGGCCTGATCCAGCAGATACTCAAGGGTAAAGTCACCGGCGAGATCTGCAGGGTTTATTTGCCGCCTGGTTTCATCTTCCAGCTCGATATGCCCTCCTGCTGTTATCCTCAGCCGCTGATCCAGAAAGTCGCGGGAAATCTCCATCTGTAATTCGGTTCTGCCTATCATCTGGCCATTTTCGTATTGTTCATAGGATTCCAGGTCAAAGCTGATATCAATACCCCTGATATACCTGTCTGACAATCGGTTGAGCTGGTCTGACAGCAGGCGGCTGGCGCTGCTCCGCGCGGTGGCGGAGATACCCGGGCCACCACCGGTGACCGCTGCCAGGGGATCATCCTGGATAAAATTGCCGATGATCAGCAAAGCGAAAACCTGCTTGTTCAATTCCGACTCTGTTTCATTCAGTTCATTCAGACGGGCATTCAAACGACCCTCCATGGCACCGCGGTGTTCGGGAGGCAAAGCGATCTCAAAACTGATCTCAGGTTGCATCAACTCACCCTTCATTTTGAGGAACACATCAAACGGATATATTTGCCGAAAAGCTGTTTCCTGTTGCCCCCCTGCCGGCGCATGGGATGCCATCAACTCCCTGACAGAGGTCCGCACAGTATATTTGGCCGTGATGTCAACCCGGGCATCCAGCGGGTCACCTGTCCAAATAATATTGCTCCCTCGCTCTATCTGGAAATTTCGCCTGATCACATCATAAAAGGTCATCTGGTAGGTACCCTGGCTAATCTCATAACGGCCGGCCAGGCTGATACGGGCCCCCGGGGCAACACCATAGCTGATTAGCCCGCCCCCCCGAACCTCAAGTATATCACCTGCCATTTCATCTATCAGGATACGCACCTCAGTCTGTGGATCAATTTCAACATTGACACTAAGATCCAGGTTGTTAAATACCGACATCATCGGATCAGGTTCCTCTGGCCTTAACAAAAGATCAGCAAAAATATCATCATAGATACTGATAAATTCCACAACCCCCTCATCCCCAATAGCCTCAGGTGCAACCTGCGGTGGGATCACAGAAAAGGATGAACCCTGGTTCAGCTTAAACCCACCATCGATCACGGGTCTTTGCAGGTCACCAAACATCCGGAGGCGGGTGTCTATAAGCAAACGGCCGAAAAACAGATCATTGGCGCCGCGCGGAATGTCAAACAACAGGAAATTGTCAGAGGTCAGGCTCAGGTCGAAACGGATATCAGACAAATCTTGTATGGATAATGTTCCATCCAGGGTGGCAGCGCGGTCACTGCGGTCGAGCAAACTGAAATCGCTGAAATAAATCCGGCCCTTGTCAAAAAGAATGGTTTCCCCGGGTATGGAATATTTTGTATGAAGAAAGGCTACGTGAAAGGCTACACCATCAAAAACCAATGAACCCTGGAAGTCAGGGCCGGATGGATCTCCGACTGCTCTTAACGACCCGGAAATATTCCCTTCCATATCGGAAAGTTGTTCAAAAGTCATGGCTTCCAGGGCGGCAAGCTCCAGGTTGTCGATTCTCAAAATCATATCCATATGATCAGGATCACCCTGCCGGTAAAAGCCGGAAATATCAAGGCGGTTGCCGTATCCCCGTAAGCCTGCTTCCACATCAAACAAACCCGGCTCTGCCATGTTCACGATCACTGAAGCATCTCCAATGATATGGCCCTGGAAACCCAGTCTTTCGATGTGTAAATCGGAAGTAAACACAGGCGTACTGAAAATATCCCAAAGAACAACAGAACCCTCAAATATTCCCTCCACGATGGCCTCCCCACCAATCAGGTCAAACAAGCCAAGGTCAATTTGCTTCATGTGCAACTCAAGGGGTGAATCAGTCTGATCAAAATAAGTGCTTACAATGGCAATCTCTTTATCGTCAGAAGACAATTGCATATTTCTCGAAAGGACATTGTCTTTGAGAAAACGAACTTCATTGTCGCCGGGCACTGTCCAACGCTGTCGGTTGATCACAAGTTCAGGCTCCAACCGAATCATTGTATAATCTGCCGTTTGCTCAATCATTCCTGAAACACCAAGCCAGGATCGGGCATCCCTGTCATCAAAACCAAAATCAAAGGAAAGGATATTATCCCGAATGATGCCATTTGCTGCAATGTTTTTTAACACGAGATTATGATTGTCCAGCGAAGGCAAACCCACCTTCACATCCATCTGCCTGCGGTCTGAATCCACCTGAACCTGCAAGTCTTTTATATGCCACCCGGATAGTACCACATCCGGAATAAAAGCATCTACCAACAACAACCTGCTTTCATTATCAAAACCTGTTTCAATACTGAAACTTTCATAAGAGGTGAGCTGCGGAAACAGGACCCTGGAAATATAAGGCGATGGATTTACACCCAATGACAATGTAAAAGCCTTGAAGGTTGAATCAGGTTTTGCCGCAGGTTCCGTTTCTTCAAAATAACCATAAAAATGATCCGACAACACCGCGGGAACATCCACGGGAGATATGTTTCCACGATACCGGCCATTGACAATGGGAGAATAAATATCCAGCGCATAAGCATCGCGATTGGTTGTAGAGGTCACCTGCAGTGTGTCAAGCGAATACACTTCCCGGTCAAGCAAGAGGCTTGTGTCGTAAAGCCCAATGACCCCATCAGGGAAAGCAGGGTCTTTGAAGCGGAGATTTGCAGAAAATCTGGTTTGTATGGCAATGAGGTCATCAGTAAAGCCCAGCTCTTTTAAGTTGACATGATCCAAACTCATATCAACACCAACGGTGGGATCCTCTATTGCGTATTCAGCCTCTCCCTTCAGATTAAATATCAAATGCTGATCCGAATATTCCATGAACATGCCGGCAAGTCCGCCGGATGTATTCAAATGCATTTCCAGTCCTTTATAATGATAATGATTGAACCACATGGAGTCTATCAAAACATCCAAAGACAACACCATATTGGTATAGTCAAAACCCTCCCCGGTAAAATCAATTTGTGCCCTGACATCTTTCACGATTTCTTCTGTTCCTGCGAAAGACAGAGGGTCATTGGCAAACATGGACAAATGGCCTTTCCATAGTGTTTCTTTGTCCTTGACCTCTTCATAATGAAACCGGCCTGCCAGATTAAGCCCTTCCATATCCAGTATTGCATCAGTTTCAAAATGATGTGGTTGTCCGGAAAAGGATGCTTTCAGAGATACTATTTCCGGAAAATTATCGGGATCCAGGCCGGTGTCACCGGGTATATACTCCATAATCCGAGGGGTATAACCATACATATATATTTCGGGCAAAGAAAGATAAAACTTCCTCATTTCCAGAGGATCTTTCAGCTTGCCCGCGGTGGAGAGGGAAAAGCTTCCGGGGATATCAACATGAAGGGTATCCAGGATCAGGTCATCAAGTTGTCCGTATGCATGCAGTAGAAAATCAATGGCCGGGGCGTCCTTTTCGGGGAAAAGCATACCGGCTTCTTCCCACCAAAATTGCAGATCAGGCCCTATACGTCCGGCATGCACATCCAAAACAAGGCTATGGTGCGTCGCAATTGGCGTTTCAAACTGCAGCAGGGGTATGCTGGTGAACATATTCCCCTTGATCATTGATTCTTCTGTTTCCAATGATAAGCTCTCAATACGGGTTTCTTTACCAATGGCAATATCAGCTGAAAAATAACGCACAAGAAAGCCATCCAGGCTGCCATCTCTAAGCTCGCGGAGCACAAGCGACAATGAATCGGGCGCGTACCATAGATTATCTGCATCAAGCACGCTGATAACATAATCCTGCTCAGGCAAGCCGGCTTCCAGGTCTTTGACCCGGAGTTTTTCAAGGCCAAAGTGCATCTTTTCAAGGTCGGTGGTATGGGACTTTAAATCGAGCATGGCAACCTTTGTGCGTAACGAGAATCCGTTTTTGTCATGATACTTAACCACAATGTTCTCTGTCAACAAACGGCTGATTCCCACATCAGGCGGTACGGATGGAGGCTTGTCATCGGGGGGTGAAGGCCGGGTTCCTTCACTCATCAGAATGGAAACCAATACCTGGTTAAAATGGGTGTCACCAAGATAATAAGCGTTTCCGGAGATATCCAGTGTGTCCACTGTGGTTGTAAAGTTGCCCAGTCTTAAACTGATGTCGGTGCCGTTGAAATGATCTGCAAACCGAAACCTGATGTTCTGCAAACAAAGGCTGCCTGCCTTAAAGTTCCATGCCGGTGAGGCTTCAGGCTCAGGGTCGGTTGCATTAACAGCAAAGGTGTCAGCATGCTTTTCGGACAGGAGATTCTGATCAAGTTTCACATGATTCAATGACTGTGAATCTGCAAATTCAACCCGGTTGTTTTCATGGAACATATTTCCGGGAGTGGTGGCTGACCGTATCAGGTGGTCGTAATTGAACAGGGTATCTTCATGATGCCGAATCATGTTGAGGGTAGCATCACGGATCCGGATCTTCCTTACATGAATGGTATTTTTTCTTAGCGCCGGGAGGTTTATATCCAAACGTAAGTCGCCTACGTAGGCCAGTGTGTCTGCTTGATGATCCTCAACATAAAAACCCCGCATGTGAATGGCTCCCGACCACCGGATGCCTATCCTGTCGATAGCAACCTCTGTTCCTGTGCGCTCCGAGATCATCTGCACCACTTTCCCGGCCACAATACTCTGGACATATGGAAACTGTAAGGCACCGATCACTAAAATAAACAGAACAAAAAGCGATAGCAACAGAAGGTATAACCATCTGATCAAACGAGCGATAAGTTTTTTTCGAAGTTTCATCTGCCGGGCCAGTTCTTGCAATATCCGGACGCATAACCATGCATTCGAAACAAATAATAACGGTCAAAAATAAAGAGATCTGTTGATCAACCCCGAAATTACAAAAAAAGCCGGAGATTTACTCCGGCTGTATTTGTTGAATCCTCGGATAATTAAAATACAATCAACGATTATAAAACGTTGGTGAGATTTGTCTTATTGTATTGGAATGGCTTATTAATGAGTGCCACGCATAGCCATGATATCCCTGTCAAAAACATAAAGACCATGACCATGATCACCGATGATCTCAAGCCGGTCAATGATACGCTGTACAGAGTCTTCCTCTTCCCTTTGTTCTTCTACAAACCACTGAATCCAGTTATTTGTGGCAAAATCCTTTTCATGCAGGGCCAGGGCAACAATATCATTGATTGCACCGGAAACCATTTGCTCATGCTCCAATGAAGCTTCAAATGCCGCCTTGATGCCCGGAAAGTCTTTCGGAGGTTCTTCTATGACCGGCACAATGGCATGACCGCCTCTTTCGTTTATGTATCGGATGAACTTCATCATGTGTACGCGTTCTTCTTCAGACTGGGCATAAAACCACTCGGCAATGCCTTCGAATCCCTGGTTCTCTACCCATGACGCCATTGCGAGATAGAGATGAGACGCATAAGCTTCTTTTTTAACTTGCTCATTCAGGGTTTTCAACATTTTTTCTGTTAACATAGCTTTTCTTTTAAAAAGTTAATACTGTTCCGAAAGATTAACAACAGAATATTTTATTTGTTTAATCAAAATAAAACTTTAAAAAAACCATGAAATTGGATATAATCTATTGCACCTGAAACAGTTCACATACATTAATAAATTTTCTACCTTTACAATCACAAAATTTCACGCCATGGAAGAAAAGGACCCAGTAATCTGTACCTGTAATGAAATCAGACAAAGTGAGATTGAACAAGCCATCCGTAAAAAAGGATTGAAGACCATAGAGGAAGTTGGCGATGAAACCACGGCCGGAACTGTTTGCGGAGGCTGTGTGGATGAGATCTACCTCCTGCTGGAAAAAATTAACGGGTCGGTTGATCTGTAAACATAAACTGTATGTGCGTTTTAACAATTGACCGGCAGGAACATATGTTCCAGTGTTGTTCATTGGTAAGGTCTTTAGCCTGTATTATTCACAAAAAGCAAACAAATTGAGTTTTTGCAAGGATATGCTCTTACTACCATTTAATCAATTAGATACAACAATTTGTTTGCTTTTTGTGAATAATGCAGGTTAGTTAATATTTTTTGAATACATCAAAATCCATTTCAACCAAACAACCAAACAATGAGAACAAATCATTTTCATCTTTTCGCCGGCATGCTTATGATTTTTGCCCTTACTCTTAACATTGGCACGCCGGTGCGTGCACAAAACCAGGAGCCGGCAGAAACAATCCAATTGACTGACAAGGCAGCTTTGGGTTCTTTCATGGATGGCCTGATCGAGGCTTACATGAAAGAGCAAAAAGCCGCAGCAGCGGTGGTTTCCATAATCCACAGAGGGGAGGTCCTGTATCAGCAGGGGTACGGTTATGCCGACATAGAAAACCGCATTCCGGCAGATCCTGAAACCACATTGTTCAGGATAGGGTCCATCTCCAAGCTGTTTCTCTGGCTGGCGGTATTGCAACAGGTGGAGCTTGGAAACCTGGATCTGGATACCGACATCAATCAATACATTTCTGCCTTCCGTATTCCCGACACTTTTGATGAACCTGTTACTTTGCGAAGCCTGATGTCGCACACCCCCGGTTTTGAAGATGTTTTACTGCATTTGTTTATGCGTGAAGGAGATGATGTAGCCCCGTTGGAGGAAATTCTCAGGAAACAAATGCCCCGCAGGGTTAGACCACCAATGCAGGAAGCTGCATACAGCAATCATGGCACCGGACTGGCGCAATATCTTGTTGAGCTTGCCAGCGGGAAACCTTTTGAGACTTATGTGGAACAACACATTTTTGCACCTTTGGGCATGCATGCCTCAACTTTCCGGCAACCTTTGCCACCACACTTGCGCGACCATATGGCAAAAGGTTATGCATGGCAGGATGGGATATTTGCAGAAAAGAGATTCGAAATCGTTCCCATGACCGGCGCTGGTGGCGCATCATCGACCGCCGCCGATATGACCATTTTCATGAACGCGCTCATGAACCAGGTGCGACATGATACCATCAGCCTGCTGGATTCGGCGACATACGCCATCATGAAAAAACCTGCGCTTGTGCATGCCAGACATATGAATCCGACCCTACATGGGTTTCTGGACCTCAGCCCGGCACACCTAAGAATCATCGGTCATGGCGGAAATACCTTTCTTTTTCACTCGCTGCTGGCAATGTTTCCAGACCATGATACCGGCGTATTCCTGTCATTCAGTGGTGAGAGTGCCGCCGCTGCATATATAAGCATCATTGAACATTTTGGCAAAAGGTATTTCCCACAACCTGAAACAAGGCCAAGCACTATTGATCTCGATAAAGCTTATCTGAAAGGTTTTACGGGTGAATACATGCTGAACCGGCGACCCCACTCGTCCATGCTGAAAATCATCGGCTACCTGAACAGGATAAGCGTAGAAATGCATGACGGCAAATTGCTGTTCACCGACTTTATGGGCGAAAAACAACTGATTTCTGCCATCGACAGCACCACATTCCACATTGAAACAAACAATACTTATGTAGGGTTTTACCGTCCGGAAGGCAAAAAAGCACAAAAAATATTTTTCAGCAATTTTCCCATCATGGCAGGTGAAAGAGCAACCGGCTTAAAAAACATGACCATCCACATGGTTCTTCTGTTGTCCACCCTTCTTTGTATGCTGTACATCCTGATTGTTTGGCCCTGGCTTTACTTTGCCCGCAAATTATATGAGAAAAAGCCCCGCACACGCCATGCATTGCCACTGGTATCAAAAATTGCCGGCTGGATCAGTGCTTTCTTCCTCCTGGTTTTTCTCTTGCTGTTTTTAATGGGAGCAGGGCAGGGCGTAGAAATAGTCTATGCAATACCATCTTCCATAAAAATCGGGCTCTTCTTCCCCATAGCCGCTATACCATTCATATTGATCATGATATGGCATAGTATATATATCTGGAAAGCAACCAATATAAAAAATATGAGCAGGTTGTTCTATAATCTGTCTACCCTTGTTTTTATTCTGACCATCCTCCAGTTGCATTATTTCCATTTACTGGGATGGCGTTTTTGATCATTATAAGCTTTTGGAAATGATGATGGTATTTCCCATTCAGCAAGAATAAAACAGGCAATATGTTCAGAATAAAATGAAATTGGGCGGAAAGCATGCTTAAAACGATGGAAAAGTATAAACAATATCGTATTGCAAAGGCATTTTATGTGCCTGCACTATTGCTGATGATCATAATGAATGCCTGCGGCAGCAATGAAAAAGAAGAAGCATGGCCTGACCAACGTTTGCAACGCTGGCTGGCCTATTATGACCTCAGTTTGGATGAATTTGAAAAAGCGGGCAGCTTTGACCGGTCATACAAGGTGGAGTACCCATATGATCCCCTGACCGACACCCTGTTTGCTTCCCTTTATGTATATTCAGCAGACTCCCTGTTGGCCATCGATCTCGACAGCTACCACAGTGTGTTGGAAGTAAAAGATGATGGAACAATATATTATGCAGGCAGAGAGCCGGATATGGAGGTAGGACTGATAAGCTTTGAAGAAAAAATCAGGAAAAGAATGCTCTTTTGCGGTCCTGTCTGCATATTTGAAGAAGCGGCATTTCATCCTGACGGCCGAATTGTTGTTGCCGGGTTCTCGGAAAATGAAGCAGGCTACCGGCCTTCGTTGTGGTATATTCACCGGGATCTTTCTGCCATCAGGTTTTATCAGGCAAAAACCCCATTCCCCACGGGAAAAATCAGGTATATTTCTGACAAAAGGCTCAGTCACATCACATTTTGGTTTGATCATATTGATTTTATTGATCAACCCGATATTCCATTGTGATCCTTTTGTTATACCTTTGCCCCCGGTTTCATATTTTTGGGGTTTTGTTTTTATGATGATCCGCATATATTCATTCTGCATATTTTTGGTATTTGTCTTTGTCCTTTTTTCGGCGAACTGTTTGGCAGCTTTGAACACCCAACGTAAAGATCTGGTGGCGGTGCGCACCGCTACTCCCCCACAGATTGACGGCACCATGCGTGACCCGGTCTGGGAAAAAGCATACATAGCTGCCGGATTTTATCAATTTGAGCCCCACAACGACCGTCCGGCAACCTTTGACACACAGGTCAGGATTTTATATGATGATGAAGCGATATATATCGCGGCAAAAATGTTTGACATCAGTCCCGATAGTATCCTCCGGGAGTTGGGGTTGCGAAATTCCGGAGATAATTTGAACGCTGACCGGTTTTACATCGATATCAATCCCTTCGATGATGGTATCTCAGGGTTTCGTTTCCAGGTGTCAGCATCAGGTGTACAAACAGATGCCAACCTGTCGGGGCGCGGGAGACACGGCGACCTGAACTGGGATGCAGTGTGGATTAGCGCCGTTGGCATCACTGATGAAGGGTGGATCGCGGAGTTTAAAATTCCCTATGCAGCTTTACGTTTCCCAAGAGGTGATACACAGGAATGGGGCATCAATTTTTGGAGAGAGATACGCAGGACCAGAGAGACCTCAAGCTGGAATTACGTTGACCGGCGTATTGGCGACAACATGGCTTATATGGGCAAGCTCACCGGCTTGAGTGGGATCACGCCCCCGGTAAGATTGGCGTTATATCCTTACCTGTCCAATTACCTGGAAAAAAACGGCTTTGACCGCGGATGGGCAAATTCATTTAATGGTGGTATCGACCTCAAGTATGGCATCAGTCATAGTTTCACTATGGATATGACCCTCATTCCCGACTTTGGCCAGGTGCAATCGGATGCAAAAGTTTTGAACCTCACGCCATTTGAAATTAAGTACGATGAAAACAGGCAGTTCTTTACAGAGGGCATTGAATTGTTTGAGAGAGCAGACCTTTTTTACTCGAGACGTATCGGCGACAGGCCACGCAGCTACCATAAAGCCAGCCGGGAGCTGGAGAACGATGAGGTCATCCGTGAGAATCCGCTGGAAACACGTCTGATCAACGCCACCAAGTTATCAGGGCGTACAGCCGGCGGACTTGGTCTGGGTGTTTTTAATGCCATGACCGCAGCCAGCCATGCCGTTTTGAAAGACACCATCACCGGTGAAACCAGGGAAATTAACACGCAGCCCTTTACAAACTACAACCTTGTGGTGCTGGATCAAAGCCTCCCCAATAACTCCTTCGTCAGCCTTGTCAATACCAATGTGGCCGGCTCGGAAAAGGGATATACTGCCAACGTTACAGGTACGGAGTTCAGGCTGCTGGATCGAAGCAATATGTTTCGTATCAGCGGCTCAGGAGCACTCAGTCAGCAGTACTACAGCGGAAACAAGAATGACTTTGGATATAAATACGATGTGCAGGCAGGCAAAGTGGGTGGAAACTGGCGCTACCATTACAGCAGAAATGTCATCAGCAACACCTACGATCAGAACGATATGGGTTTCTTGAGGCGAAACAACCAAATGAACGATGGTTTCACTTTCAGCTACAATATTTTTGACCCGTTCTGGCGTTTCTGGCGTTTAACCAATTCTTTAAATATCAACTACGCCCGTTTGTATGAGCCCAGGAGGTTTACCACACTGGAAATTGGTCATAATATGATGGTGTTATTTGACACCCGTTTTCACATCAGCCTCAATACCCGTTATCAACCTAGGGGCGAACGTGATTATTTTGAACCCCGTGTGCCCGGCAGATACCTCAGGACTGATGAAGCATTCAGCATGCATATGACCTATTCGTCCGACTACAGAAGGCAATTATTTTTTGATGGCAGTTTCCAGTTTTCCAGATCTCATTCGGCAGAAAAGCAGGATATCTTTGGTTTGATGATCAGACCAACCGTGAGGGTGAGTGACCGTTTGAACACTTCCTATGGATTTACTTACAATGAACGGGTCAACGATATTGGCTATGTGTCGCACAGCCATGCAGATTCCATCTTCTTTGGCCGGCGGCAGTCGCCTACGATCACAAATACGTTGCGAACCACCTTCGTTTTTACCAATGACCTTTCGATGGATTTTAACCTCAGGCATTATTGGTCAAGGGTGGAATATGATGGTCAATACTATCTGCTCACTCAGGATGGCAGGCTTGATCCGCTGGCCCGGGATCTGGCTGCCCGCGACATTAATTACAATGCTTTTACCATCGACTTCCTGATTACCTGGCACTTTGCACCCGGCAGCCAAATGACCGTCGGTTGGAAAAATGTGATCGACCACAGAGAAGATGAAGTCTATCCCGGCTATATCGACAATTTCCGGGAAATGCTTGGACATCCGCAAATCAATAGTTTGTCGCTCAGGATATTATATTATCTGGATTTTCAGTCGATTCAGCGACTGAACCGGCAAATCTTTCAGGGATAAACTGAAATGTATTCATCAACCCCCGAACATCACACATATTCCATAAACATGATCTTCAAAACAAAATACAAAGCCTGGATCATTGCTTTTATGCTCCTTTCAAAAATAATTGTCATAACCATGTTGATCCTATTGTGTACCTCATCTGCCGACAGTGATAAGTATGTTTTGGAAAATATTCACGGTCGCACCAGTATCCGGAATTATTCAGACGATCCGGTTCCGGATGAAAAAATCAGAGAACTTTTGAGGGCCGCCATGGCTGCTCCATCGTCAAGAAATGTGCAACCCTGGCTATTTTATATTGTTAAAGACAGGGAAAAGCTCGACCGGTTGGCCGCAGGACTTCCCTACGCGAAGATGCTTGGCCATGCACAGCTGGCTATCGTAGTTTGCGGCGATACGGGTAAAGGGAGCCCGAATGAAGAACAAAAAATGAACTGGGTAATGGACTGCAGCGCGGCCACACAAAACCTTTTGCTGGCTGCCCATGCATTGGGCCTCGGTGCTGTATGGACAGGCGTATATCCATACGCTGAACGGATGCACGTTGTGAGAGAAACACTGCAAATACCCGACCATGTGATTCCACTCAATGTGATACCCATCGGATACCCCGCCGAATATCCGACACCAAAAGACAAATGGAATCCGGAAAATATCGTTTCCGGCTTTGATGCCAAAGCCGATTAATGATCGCACGAAGGGCTAATGACCAATAATAAAAAGAAGTAAATGATGCCTGAAGCGCAAAATGATAACAGGCATAAAATGGATGATAAAACTGTAACAACAGTAGCAAAGAAATATTTTTTAAAAACTTGGTTATAATAAAAATAGTTCGTACTTTTGCAGGCCTGTAATTCATGGAAAAATCAAGAAGAAAAGACTAAAAAACTTTGTAAAAATGTACTTAAATCCGGAAATCAAGAAGAGTATTTTCAAGGAATATGGCGACGGGGACTCCGATACCGGTTCTCCGGAAAGCCAGGTTGCGTTGTTTACCCATCGCATCAAGCACTTGACAAATCATTTGAAAACCAACAAAAAGGACATAAACACCCGTCGTTCACTGGTTTTATTGGTAGGGAAAAGGAGAAAACTGCTCAATTATCTGAAGAATAACGACATAGAACGTTACAGAGCGATTATCAAAAAGCTTAACCTTAGAAAGTAAGGTTACCATTAACAGGGCAGGCAATTACTCGTTAATTGCCTGTTTTTTTATCTAAACATATTAATGTTTCATATATTTAAGACGAGAGAAAAGAAGATGAGTAAACAAATTGGGATTCAGAAGAGTATTGACTTAGGTGATGGAAAGATCATCACATTAGAAACAGGAAAACTTGCCAAGCAGGCAGACGGATCAGTGGTGTTGCGCATGGGTGATACCATGCTACTTGCCACTGTAGTAGCAAAAACGGAGGTAAAGGAGGGCCAATCTTTTTTACCACTTTCGGTTGACTACCAGGAAAAATATGCAGCTGCCGGTCGCTTCCCCGGGGGCTTTTTCAAACGCGAAGCGCGACCATCAGAACACGAAATATTGATTTCCAGACTGGTTGACAGAGCCCTGAGACCCATGTTCCCCGATAATTACCAGGCAGAAACCCAGATATTGATTTCCCTGATTTCAGCCGGGAAAGATACCCTGCCCGATGCACTCGCAGGACTGGCAGCCTCCGCGGCCATCTGTGTATCCGACATCCCGTTTAACGGACCGATCTCCGAAGTAAGAGTTGCCCGTATCGATGATAACTTTGTCGTTAACCCGGGCATGAAAGAACTGGCCAATGCCGACATAGATATTATCGTGGCCGGCACAATGGAAAACATTGTGATGGTGGAAGGCGAATTGAAAGAGATTTCCGAAAAGGAATTGCTCGATGCCATTAAGAAAGCCCATGAAGTTATCAAATTACAATGCCGCGTGCAGTCAGAGCTGGCTGCAGAAGTGGCAAAATCCAGCCCCAAAAGGGAATATCCGCCACAAGAGTCGGATGAAGAGCTACTGGCAAACATGCAAAATGCACTATACGGAAAACTATATGACATTGCCAGCCAGTGCATCAACGACAAGCATTTGCGGAGGGAAACCATCGACAACGTGCTGACCGGATATCTGGAAGGACTTTCCGAGGAAGAACGGGAAGAAAAAGGAGACCTTATTAAAAAATATTTTGGAGACATCCAGAAAAAGGCCATCAGGAACTTTGTCCTGGATAAGCAGATCAGACTTGATGGCAGAAAACCCGACGAAATTCGTGATATCTGGACGGAAGTGGACTATCTGCCGGCAGCGCATGGATCTGCCATTTTTACACGTGGTGAAACTCAGTCTCTAACAACAGTTACCCTGGGCACCAAACTGGATGAACAAACCATTGACGGTGCAGTGATAGAAGGGAAAAGCAAATTCCTGCTGCACTACAACTTTCCGCCCTTTTCAACAGGAGAGGTGAAAATGATGCGTTTTACAAGCCGCAGGGAAATTGGCCACGGAAACCTGGCCATGCGGGCACTGAAGCCGGTGCTGCCTAACGGCAACGACAACCCTTATACCATAAGGGTTGTATCAGATATCCTTGAATCCAACGGATCATCATCGATGGCTACTGTTTGTGCCGGCACCCTGGCACTGATGGATGCCGGGGTAAAAATCTCAAAACCCGTATCCGGTATCGCCATGGGTATGATCGCTGACACCGAAACAGGCAAATATGCTATCCTCTCCGATATCCTGGGTGATGAAGACCACTTGGGTGACATGGACTTTAAAGTTACAGGAACCGTTGACGGTATTACTGCCTGCCAGATGGACATCAAAATAGATGGCCTTCGCTATGAAGTGCTGGAAGAAGCACTGGCGCAGGCGCGTGAAGGCCGGCTCCATATCCTCAGAGAGATGGAGAAAACCATGTCCACCCCAAGGGAAGAATACAAACCACATGTACCCAGGATCATTAAACTGACCGTACCCAAAGAATTCATCGGCGCCATTATCGGACCGGGTGGGAAAGTGATACAGGAGCTGCAAAAGGAAAGCGGTGCAACCATTGTTATTGAAGAAGTCGGAGATTATGGTGTCGTCGACATCGTTTCTGAAAACAAAGAATCTATCGACTTTGTCGTACAAAAAATCAAGGGTATCATTGCCGTTCCCGAAATCGGCCAGGTGTATGAAGGAAAGATCAAAAGCATTGTGCCTTTTGGTATGTTCATTGAAATTCTACCCGGCAAGGAAGGCTTGCTTCACATTAGCGAGATTGAATGGAGAAGACTTGATACCGTTGAAGACAGCGGCTTAAAAGTAGGTGACATTATCGAAGTCAAGTTGCTGGACTTAGACAAAAAAACAGGCAAGCTGAAGCTTTCCAGGAAAGTGCTGCTACCCCGCGATGACAAAAATCGACGGGGGTAAAGTATTCCGGGATGGGTCATCCGCTTGATGACCCATCCCATAATGCAACCCTGCAGGTGACTTTTGCGTATTTATGTATATAGCCACCCCTTGTCAACCTTATCTATATGAGACAACTTAAAATTGTTAAGCAGGTCACGAACAGGGATACCGCATCATTGGACAAATACCTGCAAGAAATAGCAAAAGTTGGCCTCATCTCGGCTGAGGAAGAGGTGAAGCTTGCACAACGCATCAAAAAAGGCGATAAGATCGCACTGGAAAAATTGTGTAAAGCCAACCTCCGCTTCGTGGTTTCCGTTTCCAAACAATACCAAAATCAAGGACTCAGTCTTCCAGACCTTATCAATGAAGGCAATATGGGTTTGATGAAAGCCGCCGAGCGCTTTGATGAAACGAAAGGTTTCAAATTTATCTCCTATGCCGTTTGGTGGATCAGGCAATCCATTCTGCAGGCACTCGCTGAACAAGCGCGTATTGTCAGATTACCTCTAAACAAAATCGGCAGCATTAATAAGGTGAACAAAGCATTCAGCCAACTGGAGCAGAAGTTCGAACGGGAACCGAATCCGGAGGAAATCGCAGATTTGCTGGATATTACCATTGAAGAAGTCAGAGATGCCCTGAAGCACAGCGGAAGACATCTTTCTATGGATGCACCTCTGCTGGATGGTGAAGAATCCGATATGTATGAGGTTATTTATAACGAAGAGGATAGCAATACTCCGGAAAACGGACTGCTCTACGAATCACTGAAGCGGGAAATAGAACGAACCATCGCTACCCTTCCGCAAAGGGAAGCTGAAGTAATTATCCATTACTTCGGACTGAATGGTCTTTCACCACATACCCTGGAAGAAATTGGGGAAAAACTGAACCTGACCCGGGAAAGAGCAAGACAGATCAAAGAAAGGGGCTTGCGACACCTGAAACAAACATCTAAATGTAAAATCCTGAAAAGCTATCTTGGCTAACTATACGCTAAAACATTATTAATCACTGCACGAACATGCAACACCTGGTAGCACCTTCACTTCTGGCAGCCAACTTCTTAAGACTAGAAAACGATGTATTGATGGTGAATGAAAGTCATGCCGACCTGTTCCATGTGGATGTGATGGACGGACACTTTGTGCCAAACATTTCTTTCGGCTTTTCCATCATAAAACAAATTAAGTCCATCGCCCGGAAACCCCTGGATGTCCATCTGATGATCAGCAATCCGGATCAATACCTGAATGATTTCAAGGAGGCTGGGGCCGATTGGCTGAGCGTTCACTACGAAACATGTCCGCACCTCCACCGTAGCATACAGCAAATCAAAGCACTGGGGATGAAAGCAGGTGTAGTGATTAATCCACACAACAACGTTGAACTATTGCAAGGCATCCTGCCGTTTGTTGATTACGTGTTGCTCATGTCGGTAAATCCCGGTTTTGGAGGCCAGGGCTTTATTGAAAGCACGTATAGCAGAATCCGGACGCTTAAACAGATGAAAGAAGCACTAAACCCGGATCTGCTGATCGAAGTGGATGGTGGTGTAGACACTGTCAATGCAACAAAACTGGTGAAAGAAGGTGCGGATATTATTGTGGCCGGAAGCGCAGTATTCCAATCCGAAAACCCACTTGACACCATCAAAAGACTCAAGTATCTCACCTGAAATTGTTTTGGTGATCATATCCGTGAGGTTTCCCCTCTATGTTTCCAAAAGCCTTTAAGTCCGCTAACAAGCAATGCCAGGGCACAAACTGCCAACAGCAGTGATACAATCATAAAGGAGTTGTAAAGCCCGGATATTACCACCAATGGTTGAAGAAATACAGGAGAAAGGAACATCCCCAGGAAAATAAATGTATTCAGATAGCCTACCAGTGTTCCGCGAATGACAGCAGGAGCCAACTGCACCAACCACAAGTTAATATTGGCCATCTGCATACCGAAACCAAGTCCGCATATCAATATACCGGTTACCATCACTCCGTAGGAGTTACTAAAACTGATAACCGTATAACCACCGCCTACGAGCAGGTAAACAATGGCCATGATATAAGGAAAGTCCAGTCGCTGTTTTACTCTCGAATAACTAAAAGCCATGGGTATGGCTGTAATGTTCATGGCTGCAATGGCAATGCCCACCTGGGTATTACTGATGTTTTCCAAAGCACTGAGCATGAAAGGTAACTGCACCGGTACCATGTAAAACACGGCAAAGGAGAAAAATGCAATGATATATACCCACCATACTTGCTTTGACATGGCCCGGATCAAAGTACGATCCAAAAAACGGACCCCGCCCGCTGGCTTTACACGCGCCGGTTCATAAACCGATATGGCAGCCATCACCAGAACAATCAAGGATGCTGCATAGATCAAAAAGGGGAAACGCCAGTGCATGTCAGCCAATACACCTCCGGTTACAATGAACACCAAACCACCGGTAGAGGCAAAAGCAGCCTGAAAACCCATAAACTTACTGCGTTGCCTGCCCTCAAAATAATCGCCTATGAGGGTAACAATGGAAGTCATTAAGGCCCCCACGGCCATCCCAAGAAAAGCCCTTCCAACCAAAACAAGATAAACGTTCGACAAATATGCCCCACTTGTGCCTGCAAATGCATACAACAACAACGAATACACCAACACCTTTTTCCTGCCCGACCAATCCACAAGATAGCCGGCAACCGGCGCCAATAGAGCAATGAATAAAGCCGGAAGGGTCAGAATGAGTTTGCTAAGCAGCTCCGCATTTGGTAAATCTTCCCAGGCCCGGCTAATCTCTGGCAAAGCCGGTGCAATGATCGCACCCGACATCACCGTCAGTGTGCTGCCAACAAGCAAAGTTGTGCGCCGTAAATATTCGTGGGGCAAATCCATAAAACATTTGTTACACAACGGAATATTTCAACCTTTGACAGGTCAGAGAACCAGTTTATCGCAATATATAAACCTGTGCCAAAGGTACCCATTTTTATTGACGAATTAATTCTGCATTATTTCTTAAAAATTATTAAATCTGTTTAACCTATTATTCTTTTTACTGAACATTTCATCTTTATATGTGTATATATTAGTGATTTCAGTTTGGTGGAACAATATATAAAAGAAAGAAATAATTCTTTAATCAACACTTGAACGAGAACTGAATCTTGTACAAAAAAATTCAATAAATTTTAAACCATTAAATATCAAATCATCATGAAAAGAACATTCGTCGCAATCATATTGGCAGCAGGATTTGGCGCTGCATCCATGGCAAGTACATTTTCGGGATACACGGTTCTTACTTTTGAAACGGCTGACGGAAAAAACATCCGGATGGAAATGCCTCTGGAGGCTGAAGCAACAGTAAACACACCGGTTCTTTTCACACCGGCCCCCAGCCATAATTATACTGACCCAAACAATCACACGTATTTGCAGTCGTTGATCCTGGAGCTGCTTAAACCGGAAAAGGAAGAGCCGACCCCATTTGACAATGAATAAATGCAACCATTTCTTCCCAATTGATTCCTAAAACCAACATCTGTTTTAAAAATCAGCGATCATTCGCCGGCTTTCAATTACAATAGAATTTTCATTGAAAGCCGGCGTTTTTCGTAAAATGAAAATCATTGGAAATATTTATGATTATGAAAATATGTCTTTTGCACCGGAAAAATGATACAGAATGTATAGTTTTCGTATTTTTACATTCTTGATTTTTGCATGCGGGCTCCGGCTAGGATAAGAAGCCTGACAGATTATCCTGATTAAAACCTCGTGATTATCGAAGTAACCATTATGTCTTCAGCAATTTTCATATTGAAATAAGAATTGGTTGTTTCACCATTAAACGATGAAGCGATGCCATATAAAGATGACACCCCCCCCCTGTTGAAAAAGACAGTTCACAAGATTGAAAGATATATCATCAAGTCGCTGATCGCGATGATGTCTATTCTGCTGATTATTGCCACCATTGAGTTAGGATATGTTTTGGTAAAGTCTGTTTTAGAAAGTGACAGTGATCATTTTATTATCAATCTGGACAACCTGATGAATGTATTCGGCGTTTTTCTCCTGGTGGTTATCGGCATTGAGCTCTTAGACACAATAAAGGTCTATTTCAGGGAGCATGTTATCCACGTAGAGGTGGTCTTACTGGTGGCCATCATTGCCCTCGCCCGGAAAGTGATCGTTGTGGATTTTGAAAAATATACCGGGGTGCAGATTCTTGGGTTGGCAGCTGTTTTACTGGCACTTTCCGGAGGGTATTACCTGATCAAAAAAACCGGTGGGTGTGGTTTCTGGCCAAAAGAGACTGATGAAACCGAGGACATTCTGATCGAGGAGAGGATAAGTAAAGATGATGACTCTGTTCTTGAGCGCAGAAAAACCATCAAGAAAAAAAGTGAAGAAAACCTGATTGCCCCCGGCAGCCACACGCAACCGGATCCAATCATGAAAAATCAGCCGGATAGGGAAAAGAGCCCGAATTCCTCAAGAGATTCAGAAAAAGAAGAATAAGAAGCGCTGTATTACAATCTTTTCTTACTTTCGCATCTTAATTCAACATTATGCCCGGAGCCAATCAACATACAAGATTTGTTTTTGTAACAGGTGGTGTAGCTTCATCTCTTGGCAAGGGAATTATATCGGCATCGCTTGCCAAGCTGTTACAGGCCAGGGGGTTTACTGTCACAATTCAGAAACTTGATCCCTATATCAACATCGATCCCGGCACCCTGAATCCATACGAACATGGTGAATGCTATGTAACAGAAGACGGAGCAGAAACCGATCTTGATCTGGGGCACTATGAAAGATTTTTGAACATCCCAACATCCCAGGCAAACAATGTTACCACCGGCAGGATTTACCAGGCTGTGATCGAAAAGGAAAGACGAGGCGACTACCTCGGTGAGACCGTGCAGGTAATTCCACACATCACCGATGAGATCAAATACCGTATCCAATTGCTGGGCGATTGCAAAAAGTATGATTTTGTAATTACTGAAATTGGCGGCACCGTTGGTGACATTGAATCTCTCCCGTATATCGAAGCCATTCGCCAGCTTAAATGGGAAATGGGAACAAATTGCCTGGTCATTCACCTTACCCTTGTCCCCTATCTTTCTGCAGCAAAAGAACTCAAAACAAAACCCACACAACATTCTGTCAAAACGATGCTGGAATATGGTGTGCAACCGGACATCCTCGTCTGCCGAACAGAAAAACCGCTAAACCAAAGTATCCGCAACAAAATTGCCCTGTTTTGTAACGTGGATGCAAGCTCGGTGATCGAATCCATAGACACAAACAGCATTTACAAAGTTCCCCTGCTGATGAAAGCAGAAAAACTTGACAGTGTTGTACTGAAAAAGACAAAAGCCCCGGTCAGACGTCCCCCGGGCCTTAAAAAGTGGGAAGGCTTTATCCGTAAGCTGGACTCTCCCAAGAAGACCATTGACATTGGTCTGGTAGGCAAATACGTTGAATTGGTTGATGCCTATAAATCAATCATTGAAGCATTGATTCATGCAGGTACAGAAAACCATTGCAAGGTGAATCTCAGGCTGATCCATTCAGAACAACTGGATGATAGCAACCTGGTTGACAAGCTGACGAATCTCAAAGGCCTTATCGTGGCACCGGGTTTTGGAGATCGCGGCATAGAAGGGAAAATATCTGCCATCACTTACGTTAGAAAGAACAACATTCCCTTTTTTGGCATCTGCCTGGGCATGCAATGTGCCATGATCGAATTTGCCAGGAATGTACTGAAGATTCCCCGTGCCCACTCAACCGAAATGGATCCCGCAACGCCCAATCCCGTTATTGATATCATGGAAGAACAGAAAAAAATCCATATCAAGGGCGGAACCATGAGGCTTGGCGCATACCCCTGTGAATTAAAACCGAAGAGTATGGCACAAAAAATATATGGTCAAGAGCTCATATCTGAACGTCACCGGCACAGGTACGAAGTCAATAACATTTATCTTGAACGTTTTGAAAAGGCCGGACTCATCGCATCCGGCATCAATCCCGAAACCGAACTGGTGGAAATCGTCGAACTGACAGACCACCCCTGGTTTATCGGTGTTCAGTTTCATCCTGAATACAAAAGCACGGTTGATGCCCCTCACCCGCTTTTTATCGACTTTGTGAGAGCAGCTAAGGCCCTTCCTTAAAATATACCCTGTTTTGGTTCAAGCTTTTCACTTATCTTTGCAGTCGAAAAAATCATTTGACAAATGACAAGAGACAACATTATCGGGCTGATAATCATCGCCGTAATTATCATAGGATACAGTATTTGGATGGCTCCAAGTGAAGAAGAGCGCCTGGAGGCAAGGAGAATACAGGATAGTATAGCAGAAGTGCAACGGATGCAAGCCGAAGCACGTCAAAGACAATTGGAAGAAACCACCAAAACAGTTGAAGAGCAAATACCTGAAATGGTTACCGATGGCACGGTCACACCCGATTCACTTGATCAACAAAGGCTTAGAGACAGGATGGGCTACTTCTCACGCAGTGCCATCGGTCAGGAAGAACTTTTTGTTTTGGAAACAGAAGTGATGCGGCTGACATTCAACAATAAAGGAGGCCATATCCAAACCGCCGAGCTAACAGAGTATAAGCGATTCAACCAGGAACCGCTCATGCTCATTACCGGCGAGGACGATCAGTTTACCTTCATTTTCTTTTCAGGTAACAGAAATGTTTCAACCGAAAACCTGTTTTTTATTCCCTATATAAACAACCGGCCTATTTCTGATGAAAGGCATTTTACCCTGGCAGAAAATGAAAGAGCGCTGTTCTCTATGCGCGCTTACAGCGATTTCCATTCCGAAGAACAGCCAAGCTATATCGAAATCGAATACGATATAGCAGCTGACAACTACATGATTGATTTCGACATCCGATTCATCGGTATGCGTGAAGCTATCGCTCCCAACACCACCTTCCTCACCCTCGACTGGCAGCAAAAACTGCCCCGGCAGGAAAAAAGCCGGCAAAACGAGCTGAACAATACAACTGTATTCTACAAATATGCAACAAACGAAGTTTCCAGACTAAGGCCCGGCAGAGATGGTTCTGAACGGCTGACAACCAGCGTTCGCTGGATATCTTTCAAACAGCAATTTTTCTCCACCGTACTCATAGGGAAAGAAGGAATGGCAAATGCCGACGTGGCCAACATAACCTTGCCGGAGGATGACGAAGAATTCCTGAAAATCATGACAGCCTCCATAAACCTGGACTATGACGCCAGAACCGACAATGTTTATCCCATGCAATGGTTCCTTGGTCCAAACAACTATCGCCTGTTTACCTCACTGGATCTTGATCTGGAACGTAAAATTCCACTGGGATGGGGATTCTTTCTGACCTCCTGGATAAATCGGTTCGTGGTGATCCCTATTTTTAACTATCTTGATGGTTTTGACCTGAATTATGGCATCATCATTCTGATACTTACATTTTTATTAAAGCTTATCCTGCTGCCCATCGCTTACAAAACCTACCTGTCGCAGGCAAAAATGCGCCTGTTGAAACCTGAAATCGATGAGCTGAGTAAAAAGTTCCCAAAAAAGGAAGACGCCATGAAAAAGCAGCAAGCGACCATGGCACTTTACAAAAAAGCAGGTGTAAACCCGATGGCCGGATGCATCCCCATGCTTCTTCAGCTGCCAATTCTCATTGCACTGTTCCGTTTCTTTCCGGCCTCCATCGAGCTCCGCCAGGAAGGATTTTTATGGGCCGACGATTTGTCCTCATATGATTCTATTCTTGACCTGCCATTCTCAATCCCTTTCTACGGTGACCATGTAAGCCTCTTCACACTGTTAATGGCCGGATCCATGATCATCTATACCCATATGAACTCTCAAATGATGAGTTCAAGCAGCCAGATGCCGGGCATGAAGACCATGCTTTACATCATGCCGGTGATGCTCTTGGGCATTTTCAACAATTTTGCATCCGGCCTGAGCTATTATTATTTCCTGGCAAATGTGATCACTTTTGGCCAGATGTTCATTTTCCGCAAATTCATTGATGAAGATGCTCTGCATGCCAAAATTGAAGAAAACAAAAAGAAACCGGTTAAAAAGTCAAAGTGGCAGATGAGAATGGAAGAGCTGGCAAAGCAACAGGAAGCACAAAAGAAGAAAAAACGGAAACGTTAATGATATTGACGGGTAGAACCGGAATCTGAGGTTTGCCGAAACGGAAAACCGAGGCAGTAACATTTATTGCTGTTATGTAATCAATTTGCCGGGCATCTTTCCCCGGAAAAGCAAATAGCCATGCAAAGTCTTTCCAATATCAATCCGGTCGATGGCCGTTATCAAAAAATAACCAGGCCCCTGAGTGCTTATTTCTCCGAAGAAGCTTTGATCAGATACCGGATTATGGTGGAAGTTAAATATTTTCTGGCACTTACGGATATTCCACTTCCGCCGCTTAGCCAAATTAAAAAAGAAGACCTGGAAAAAGCCCTTAGTGTAATTGACACTTTTGATCACAGCCATGCCTTGCGTATCAAAACCATTGAAGAGGAAACCAATCATGACATCAAAGCGGTTGAGTATTTTATCAAGGAGAGGTTCGATGCATTTGGCATGCAGAAATACAGGGAAATGGTCCACTTCGGACTCACTTCACAGGATATCAACAATACAGCCATTCCCTTATCACTGAAAGAAGGGCTGGAGGCAGTGATCTATCCCGCATTGCATGAATTGCTGAATAAAATCCGGGAGTTGTCAAACAAATGGCTGCAGGTCCCGATGCTGGCCCGTACGCACGGACAGCCGGCTTCACCCACTTCAATGGGCAAAGAACTTCGTGTATTCCATGAAAGGCTGACACAACAAATGATTATGCTGAAAGCATTGCCATTCAATGCAAAATTTGGCGGTGCTACAGGAAATTTTAACGCACACCACGTATGTTACCCGGATGTTGACTGGAATTCCTTTGCTGACAGATTCGTTCAATCCCTCGGACTGGAGCGGTCAAGAATCACCACCCAAATCGATCACTACGATGGATTGGCTGCCATTTTTGATAACCTGAAACGCCTGCTTACCATCCTGATTGATCTGGCAAGGGATTGCTGGTCATACGTCTCTATGGACTATTTCACCCAAAAAGTGATGGAGTCGGAAACAGGTTCTTCCGCAATGCCACACAAAATAAATCCCATCGATTTTGAAAATGCAGAAGGCAATGCAGGAATTGCCATCGCCCTGCTGGAACACCTTTCGGCAAAGTTGCCGGTGAGCAGGTTGCAACGCGACCTGAGCGACTCTACCGTCCTGCGCAACATTGGTGTACCACTGGGTCATATGCTTATTGCACTTAAAGCCATCACCAAAGGCTTGGGAAAAATCAGTCTGAACATCGCGAAAATCAACGATGATCTTGAAAAACACACGGTTGTTGTTGCCGAAGCCATACAAAGTATGCTCCGCAGCATGAACTACCCTGAACCATACGAAGGACTAAAAAAATTAACAAGGCAAAACCGGATAATAACCAGGGAGATGATTGACCAGTATATTGACGAACTGGACATTGATCCAAAAGACAAAGAAAGAATGAAAAAGATAAGCCCATTCAATTACACCGGTATCATCCCCGACCCTTTACCCTGAAAAAACCCACTGCTGAACATATGCGAAACTTTAAAGTCATCCTGCAATATCTCATACCCTATTGGCCGCGAGTGGGCATGAATGTGCTGTTCAATATCCTGTCGGTGATTTTCTCATTGTTCAGCCTGAATATGCTGATCCCCTTTGTGAGTATACTGTTCAGCACACATGACGGGCATTATGAGCTGATGCCGTTTCGCTTCAATTTTGAAGTGGTTATGAACAATTTCAATTATTACATGGCTCAACTGATTCAGAATCATGGAGAGGTGGCGGCGCTTTTTTTTATCAGCATGATTGTGATCATTACGAGTCTGCTAAAAAACGGATTCAGGTACCTGGGCCTTTACCATCTGGCTCCGGTTCGCAACGGTGTGGTAAAAGATATTCGAAACGACATATACCGGAAAACCATTGATCTTCCCCTTGCATATTACTCAAAAGGCCGGAAAGGAGATATCATTTCCAGGATGACCAATGATGTTTATCAAATTGAGCTGAGCGTAATCAGTTCAATGGCACTGGCATTCCGCGATCCGATCACGATCCTGGTCTTTATGAGCTGGCTGATGCTGATGAGTCCGCAACTAACCCTTTTTGTCCTGATTCTGTTACCCATTGCCGGCTTTATCATTGGCAGGATTGCCCGTTCCCTGAAACCTACAGCCCTGAGAAGTCAGAGCAAGCTTGGAATGATCCTTTCTGTTATGGAAGAAACCTTGTCGGGCTTACGCATCATCAAGGCCTTCAACGCAGAAAACAAGATGAGGATGCGCTTCCATAGCCTTAATAACCTGTACACCCGAATCATGAATAAACTATACCGCCGCCAGGATCTTGCCTCGCCGGTTAGTGAATTCATGGGAACAACGGTCTTTATCGTGATCCTCCTCTTTGGCGGCTCACTGGTACTCTCAGGAAACAGCGCGCTCTCGCCGGAAGCCTTCGTGGGTTACCTGGCCATCTTTTCGCAAATTATTCAACCTGCAAAAAACTTTACCAAAGCATGGTATAATGTCCAGAAAGGACTTGCGTCGGCAGAGCGCATCGACAACGTACTCACCGCCGAAATATCCATTAAGGACAGCCCGGACGCCAAATCAAAAAAAGGATTCCATTCCGACATCACATTCCGGGATGTTTCTTTCAAATATGAAGAAATCTACGTGTTGAAAGACATCAATATTTCCATCAAAAAAGGCCAGAGAGTGGCCCTGGTTGGGCAGTCAGGCGCCGGAAAGTCAACTTTTGTTGACCTCATTCCCCGGTTTTACGATGTGGAAGAAGGTGAGATCAGCATTGACGGTATTCCCCTGCAACAGGTCAGAATCAAAGACTTGCGCAGTTTAATGGGAAATGTGAATCAGGAACCCATATTGTTTAACGACACGTTTTATAACAATATCGCCTTTGGTGCTGATGAAGTTTCAGAAGAGGAAGTGATACAGGCTGCACGTATAGCCAATGCCCACGACTTCATAATGGATACACCCCTGGGTTACCATACCAATATAGGCGACCGCGGAAGCAAGCTGTCAGGCGGGCAAAGACAAAGAATCAGTATTGCACGGGCCGTTCTGAAAAACCCACCCATCCTCATTCTTGACGAAGCAACATCATCGCTGGATACCGAATCGGAAAAGTATGTCCAGGAAGCTTTGCTGAATGTCATGGAAAATCGAACATCCATTGTGATTGCACATCGGTTGTCTACCATCATCAATGCCGACCTTATTTGTGTAATGCACGAGGGACGCATCATGGAAACAGGAACACACAGCCAGTTACTGGATAAAGATGGCATTTACAAAAAATTGCATGGCCTGCAAATGTTCTCCTGAGTGGTTTATTTATAGAATTATGCGTATTTTTGCATGTGAAAATTAACCGAAATGGATCATTTCTGAATGTTTTTTCTCAGTTTCACTTCCATTCTTTTTAAACTGATGTAGTTTCTGGTCAACAGGATGGGATCATGCATTAAATTTGTTTAAGGAATCAATCAAATCGTTCAATATTTTTCAAATATGCGTTGTATTTTACTGCTTACCACATTCTTTTTTTCATTAAATGTTTTTTTTCTCAGCAATTCAGTGGCCCAGGAAGTTCTGCCCAAATGGATGACAGAAGAAGAAAAGGCCATTTACCCGGATTACAGGGCAAATTTGCCTGTTCCGCTAAGTACCAACCCTCCTGCCAATTCACCGCGTACACCCGGTGAATTTGAGGAAGCACAGGCTGTAATCATAACCTGGGCGGCATACAGTCCGGAATTGAGGGAGATCGTCAGGCATGCACAATCAGCCGTTAACGTATACATCATCACCTCTAACCAGTCGTGGGTTCAAAACTACCTCATTTCAGGAAATGTGCCACTTGACAACATCATATTTGTGAATGCTCCATTCAACAGTGTCTGGGTAAGGGATTACGGTCCCCAAAGCGTTTACCTGGATGGCACCGACGAGCTTGCCTTTATAGACTGGGATTACAACCGACCGCGCCCACAGGACAACCAGGTGCCAAATTTCATGGCCGGCTATCTGGGTTTGCCCATTTATCAAATGGCATTAGGCTCTAATCTGCTCACAGCCACCGGTGGCAATTTTATGGCCGACGGGTTCGGTCAGGGTTTCTCATCCAAACTGATATTGTCTGAAAATTCCGGGTTCACTGAAGCCCAAATTGACCAGGTAATGTATGACTTTAAGGGAATACATACCTATATCAAAATGGATGAGTTGCCATTTGACAATATTTCCCACCTGGATATGCACATGAAATTGCTTGATGAAGAAACCCTCCTGGTGGGCGAATTTCCGCAAGGTATATCAGATGGCCCCTTTATCGAAGCCAACCTTGCTTATCTGCTCAGCAACTATCAAACTGCCTATGAAAGACCCTTCAATGTAGTAAGGGTACCAATGGCACCCAGCCCCAGTGGCAACTACCCGCCACAGGCACACTATCGTACCTATACAAATTCCATCATCCTGAACAATGTGGTGCTCGTGCCGGTGTATGGCAGCTACCTTGATGCTGAAGCGCTTACCATTTATGAAGAGGCAATGCCGGGATACGAAATCGTTGGTATCAATATGAACAATGTGATTTCTGCCAGTGGTGCCATTCACTGTGTAACCCGAGAAATTGCCGCGGATGACCCCATACATATCGCCCACGCCCGAATCCTGGAAGCTGATTATGTTGATGTGAGCTATGAAGTAAGAGCGAATATCAGCAACCAGGCAGGTGTCGAAGAAGCTTTTGTTTATTGGAAAGCGGGCAATGGTGGAGCTTTTGAACAACTACCTATGGTGCTTGAAGAAGACACATACTATGCACATATTCCGGGGCAACCATGCATGACCGAGGTTTCATATTACATCAGTGCCACCAATGTTAACGGGAAAACCATCAATAAACCTCTCGTAGCACCTGCGGGGTATTATACTTTTACCGTAATGGGTGATGCCGTGGATTTCATTGCCGATCCCATGGCTGTAACCGTTGGTATGCCGGTTACCTTCCATCTGACCTTTTGCAATGAACCTGAAACCGTCAGCTGGCATTTTGGAAATGGTGCCGAACCGTCTATTGCTTCCGGCACCGGTCCGCATGAAGTAATCTACAACACCAGCGGTGGCAAAACCATTACCCTGGAATATGACGGTGAAACCATCGTGAAAGAAAATTATGTGGTGGTAAACGAGGAAAACGGATATGTGGTCATTATCAATGTGGAAGGAACAGGAACCACAGAGCCCGAACCCGGCCAGTATGAAATTGAGGGAGGGGAAGAACTGGAAGTGGTTGCAATCCCCGGAGAAGGCTGGAAGTTTGTTAAATGGATGGTCAATCATACCGAATCTTATTACACTGACACCCTGCTCATCAACATCGAAAACAATGCTAACATTGTTGCCATTTTTGATGACATAACAGCAGATATCCGGCCGGTTGCAGATATGCTGCGCTACAATATTTTTCCAAACCCCAGCAGTGGAAGCTTCACCGTTTCGCTGTCGCCGTTTTATGAGCCCGTCGAAATGACCATCATGGATACCCGGGGGCAAATCATTTATGAGCAATCTATTGCTCCGTCGCATTGGGAAACCCTGCAATCAGTGGAACTTGGAAACATCCCCACAGGCATATATATCGTGCGGTTTTCAACCGGCAGGGAGATTCAAACCGGAAGAATCGTGATCCATTAATCGTTCACAGATACCAGCTTCCTGGTCAAACATGCGGTTATTCTCAAAACCATACAGATAAACCGCATCGGTTTATGAAAATAATGTAATTTTACATGATGTTTGTTTGACAAGTAACAACAAACATGTTGAAGTTCTTATTTTAAACATCACATCATATGGATTTAAGCAAAATCATGACCATAAGTGGCAAGCCGGGTTTGTATAAAATGATTGCCGAAACCAGAAACGGCTTTGTGGCAGAATCTCTTTTGGATGGCAGAAAAATACCCGTGTTTCCTACTGACCGCAGCAGCATACTGGAAGATATCAGTGTGTTTACCCTGGAAAAAGATGTTCCGTTAAAGAATGTTTTGTGGAAGATCTATGAGCAGAATGATGGCAAACCCGCTATCAATGCAAAACAAGCCACACCGGATGAAATCAGGCAGGCATTTGAAGAGATACTGCCGGATTATGACAAAGACAGGGTTTACATATCGGACATGAAAAAAATATTTATCTGGTACGGTATTCTCCTTGAAAAGGACATGATCTCCAAACCTGAAGATCCGGAGGTCGGAGAAGAAGAGAATACAGATACCGGAACAGATACTGAAGATAAAAAAGATACGTCTCAGGATAAAGAGAAGCCTGACGGCGGTAAGGCCGGCACCACAACCGGTAAAAAATCGTCCAAATAATGGCATGGTAACACCCAATGTATAAATCCATTATCCGCCCACTGTTATTCCTTTTTCCGCCTGAGTGGATACACCGGGTAGTCAATAAATCTCTGCCGTTGGTTTGCAGAATACCTTTTGTTTCCCAAATATTACGCAAGCACTATCTTATAAGGGATACCCGCTTACAACGTACCCTGTTTGGGATACAATTTCCGAACCCTGCAGGCATTGCCGCAGGGTTTGATAAAGAAGCAGCCGTTTATAATGCACTGGCAAATTTTGGGTTTGGATATGTTGAAATAGGCACCGTAACCCCGCTGCCACAGAAGGGGAATCCCAAGCCCAGGCTGTTCAGGCTTCCCGACGATCAGGCACTCATTAACCGAATGGGTTTTAACAACCATGGTGTTGAGGCTTTCGCGGCAAAGCTGCGGCGAAACAAACCGGAGGTCATCATTGGCGGCAACATAGGGAAAAATACCCTTACCCCCAATGAAGATGCACCGGCAGACTACCTGTATTGTTTTGAAAAACTCTTTGAGCTGGTTGACTATTTTGTGATCAATGTAAGCTGCCCCAACATCAAAGGGATGAATGCGCTGCAAGACAGAAAAGCGCTGATGAAAATTCTGAATGCCGTACAGGAAAACAATTTGTCAAGAAATAAACCCAAGCCTGTATTGTTAAAGATATCGCCAGATCTTACCGAACCACAGCTTGACGATGTGCTTTCAATGATCGAAGAAGCCAGGCTGGATGGTATTGTTGCAACCAATACCACATCACTTCGCGACGACCTGATCACTGATCCCAAGATCATAAAAAAAACAGGGGAAGGTGGTTTAAGCGGAAACCCACTGAGAAATAAATCCCTTAGAACAATCAAATACCTCCATAAAATGTCTCGTGGAAAAGTGCCGATCATTGGCGTGGGTGGCATCATGACTGCAGAAGATGCATTGGAGACATTGGAAGCAGGCGCAAGCCTGGTTCAGGTTTACACCGGTTTTGTGTACAATGGCCCCTCACTGGGAAAAAAGATCAATAATATGATACTTACTAAAATGGCTGGGAAAAGTGTATAAGGTTGGACATATAATGACCGCTGGCGAACAATTTCGGCACACTATCTCGCGGATAAAGCCTTTGTCAAAATTGTATGACAAATACTTTGGCATAAAAAACATTAATATACAACGTGTTTTAAACTTTGGCTTTCTTTTTGTTGTTTAATGATATATGAAAATCCATATCTTAACATACATCATTACAGCTCATTTGCTTCTGGCTTATCTTCCAGGTGCCAGGGCATCTGACCAGGAAAGTGGCTTTCGCTTTAACAGGGACAGGCGTTCTGTGACAATTCCCATAAAGGTTCGTAACAATTTGGCAGTAATACCATTGGAAATAAATGACCGTGGGCCATTTTACTTTATCCTCGATACGGGGGTAAACACAACCATTCTTACTGAACCAATCATGGCCCACTTGCTGGAACTTGAATTCTCGCAAACGATTTTCCTGTATGGTTTGGGTGGAGAGGGGATTGTGGAGGCTGTGCTCGCTGAGAATGTAAAAATTAGCATGAATGGTATCACCGGGAAAAACATGAATCTGATCGTGATTCCTGAAAACATTTTGTCGTTCTCAGAAGTGTTTGGATTCCCGGTTTATGGTGTAATTGGGTATGATTTCCTGAAAAATTTCCCCGTTGAAATAAGCTATTCCTCAGAATCCATGCGTGTTTTCAGGGAGTCAACCTACCGGCTCAGAAGGAGGACTGAAACTATACCCTTCAGGGTCATTCAGGGAAAACCTTATGTTGAAGCAACCATTGTAGGCACCAATGGCGATTCACTGACAACACATTTACTGTTGGATCTCGGTGCCAGTCATCCCGTTTATCTCAACAGAAGATATATGCACCTGTCTGACGAAACCGTCTCCGGGTTTTTAGGAAAGGGGATCAGCGGAAACCTGATGGGTAAAATTGGCCGGGTCGACAAGCTGATTATTGGAGAAACCGAGATAGAAGCACCAATTGTTTCTTATCCGGATGCTGAGTTCCTGCAGTTTCAGGGACAAAGAATTCACTGGGAAGGCATCATCGGAGGTGGAATCATCAAACGCTATCATATTATTTTGGATTACGAGCGCGAGAAAATGTTTATTCGCAGAAGTCCGTTTTACAGGCAACCATTCCACACCAATCTTAGCGGATTGGAGGTAGTGGCTCGTGGTTCAAACATGCGTGACTTTATCATCCATTATGTCCGACCCGGTTCGGTGGCTTATGAAGCCGGTTTGCTTGCCGGTGACCGGATCATTTCTCTGGACACACAATCCTATCGCCAAATCACACTCGACAACATTCTCAACGCCTTGTCTCAAAATGAAGGAGCTGTGATAAGCATGGTCGTCATACGCGACAATAAGCTCTTAAACAAAAGGTTTCGGCTCCGGGAAGACCTTTGACCGATACGTGCCTAATTGACCATCGATTCAGCCAAAAGCCCTGTTTCTTTTACCGGAGTGCAGGTGTGTTAATAATCATTGACGCAAGTAGGGCATATCTTTTTCCCTTCCTTGTTTCACCCATTCTTCAGGTTTGATACGCCAGTTATTGCGGCTTGCCGGTGTGTAAGGTTCTTCCAGCTCCTTGAAGAATGCGATCATATAACTACGCAGATCTTTTTCTGTAGATGTCAATAGTCTGTTTGATAACTCTTTGTGCTTAATTCCTGCTCCCTCAGTCAGGTGACCTCCTCCTCCACTGCCCCTGTAGGAGTTGATGGCTACTTTGTAAGTCGCGTCCAAACTAAATGGATTTCCATCTTCCATACTTTCAATAGTTACCCGCGATCCTGCCGGTTTTGAAACATCCACGACATAGATGATGCCGGCAGCGGAGTCAAAGTTGTATGGTGGATTTTGAAGGGCTCTACGTCCGCGACGATCTCCGGGTACTCTGCCCATCTGGTCTCGGAACAAATTGAGCAGGTGGTCATTTTCATTTCTCATACGGTTGAACCAGAGACCATAGGAATATTCCAGGTGGTCATGGATCTCCTGGCCGGTAAGTTCCATGGTATAGAGAAAGTTTTCATATTCGTACAGAAGGAAGAAATCGCGCATGTACATGGTTCCTGACCTAATGGTTTGATCAAATGCAAGAGGTGCAGTAAATGAGACATCTGCATCGGTGAGCGACAGCTGAATGTCATGCACAAGATCGGTAAAAGCAGCGCTTCCAAACAGTGATTCAATTGAGTGTATAGATTCGGTTAATCTGCCCACCGGTTGGTTTGCAAACCTGAGAATTTCGTTCACGTCATCTTCGAAAGTTTGGATATATGTGTGGCTCGGCACAACTTTTTCAGTGGATATCATTTCAGCTTTTACGTCTAATAGCTCAAAAGTTCTGCGTGATGTTCTTGCAAAGCTTAGTTCAGCCAATGCGAGGTTTTCGGCAAAATGGCCGGGTCCAAGCACGAGTACTTCATCACCGAGGATATTGATTACGGTTTGAATTCTTCTTCGGTGATCATGGGCTGAGAATATGACATCAAAGCCCGGTATATTTTTGGCGATATAGCCTGAAGCATGTTCCAGCGGATGCTCGGAGGGATCAGGTTCTAAGCTGCCAAAACCACTGTGAAACAAACCAATAAGGGCATCCGGTTTTTCATTTTCAAGAATATACTCCACCCAGTATCTGGCCGACTCAACCATATCCTGAAACTCAAGACCTTCCCAAAGGTGCGGGGGCAACCATTTTGGCACACTTGGGGTAGTCAGACCAAGCACGGCAATACGCACCCTTTGCCTCTCTATGATGGTGTAGGGTAAAAAATATGGTTCACCAGTTTCAGCGTCCAGCACATTGGCTCCCAGCCAGGGGAAGTCAAACTCCTCTTTTATCCTGTTATATACTTCAGGGCCGGCTTCTATGTCGTGGTTGCCAATGGTAGCTGCATCATACCGCATAAAATTCATTACACGGCTAAACAGGTTTTTATCTGTTTCCTGCACAAAGTTGGCATAATAGGCAGCGGGTGTTCCCTGGAGGAGGTCGCCATTGTCGAGCAGGATCAGGTTGTCATGATTACGGGATCGGAGCACCTGCACCATGTAGTGAATATTGGCCATGGAGGTTTTGGCGGGCTGGTTGGCAACAAAATCATATGGAAACAATCTGGCATGCACATCGGCTGTGGCTGCTACCTGGATTTTGATATCACGCGCTGTAATCTTCAGTGGCGTAAGTATTACCAAACTTAGAAACAGCGGAAAAATAAGCAATCGAAAGATTCGCATGTGGGTGGAATTATTAGTGATTAATCATCGTATAGGATAAAATAAAAAAGGCACCCTGAAACAGGCGCCTTTACTTAAAAAAGCAGTAATTATTGACCAAGATAAGCCTTCAGCAACTTGCTTCTTGAAGTATGCTTCAACCTACGGATGGCTTTTTCTTTGATTTGTCTGACCCGTTCCCGGGTGAGGTCAAATTTTGCACCAATTTCATCAAGTGTCAGCCCGTGGTTCATCCCGATTCCAAAATAGAGATTGATTACATCCCTTTCTTTTTCAGTAAGTGTGGCCAATGATCGCTGGATTTCCCTGGCGAGGGATTCATGGATGAGGCTTGAGTCGGCATTGGGAGAGTCCTGGTTCACATAAACATCAAGCAGGCTGGCATCCTCACCCTGCACGAGTGGTGCATCCACCGAAACATGGTGGGTGGATATACGAAACGACTCGGTAATTTTATCTTCATGCACATCCAGTGCATCTGCCAATTCCTCGGCAGAGGGTGGTCTTTCATATTTCTGCTCAAGTCTTGAAGCTTCCTTTTTGATTTTGTTCAGCGAGCCAACCTGATTCAGAGGCAGGCGCACAATGCGTGATTGTTCTGCCAGTGCTTGCAGGATGGATTGTCGGATCCACCAAACAGCATAGGATATGAATTTAAACCCCCTGGTTTCATCGAAGCGCTTTGCTGCTTTTATGAGGCCCAGGTTACCTTCGTTGATCAGGTCGGGCAAACTCAATCCCTGATTTTGGTATTGCTTGGCCACCGAGACAACAAAGCGAAGGTTGGCCTTGGTCAGTTTCTCCAATGCAACCTGATCACCTTGTTTGATTCGCTGGGCGAGCTGTACTTCTTCCTCAGCCGATATCAAAGGAACCTTTCCAATCTCTTGTAAATACTTGTCCAATGACGCAGTATCCCGATTGGTAATAGACTTTGAAATCTTTAATTGTCGCATATATCAGATTTGTATTTAATATAAATGGGGGCAATTTTCCCAGAGAAAGGCATTTTCTCAAAAAAGCTCCCAAAGGTACAAAAAAAATTCGTTTTGTGCAATGCCTTAACAACTTATGAACTGTTTTTTCAATAAATTGTTTGATGCGAGAATGACAATTATTATTTTTCCGGCAAAAGGTACTGAAATACTTGTTGTTAGTTAAGTCCAATACCGTAATATGCACGACGGCCATCGGGATAGATTCCCTCCACAAGTACACCCCCGCTTCTGCCGTCAAGGATTTTTATGATATCGTCGGGTGAACGCACCGGTTGATTGGCAAGGTGGGTGATGATGAACCCGCGCCGTATGCCGGCGTCGCTCAAAACACCGCGTGAAACATATGTTACCTGCACTCCATGGTTAATACCCAGCTCTTCCAATGTCCTTTCGGGTAATGATTCAAAGCGTGCTCCGAGCTTTTCAACCACCTCTTTGGTGTCGCGGGTAACAGCCGCCACTTCACCGTAGATATTTTTTAGTGTTGCGGTGGTTTGCCGCTCACGGCCGTTACGGTAATATGTTACCATTACTTCATCACCGGGCCTTTTCCGCCCCACCATTTCAATCAGATCGGCCGGATTTCGAACCGGGTTTCCATCTATGGCCACGATGACATCTCCCTGGCGGATACCTGCTAGATCAGCGGCGCTGCTTTCACCTACTCTTTCAACATATGCGCCCCGGATTACACCAAGGTCTTTTTCTTCAGCTATACGGCTGGTAAGCGGCGAGATGGTAACCCCAAGCATTCCTCTTTGCACCATACCAAACTCTTTCAGGTCTTCCATCACCTTCAATGCAATGCTGGACGGTATCGCAAAGGAATAGCCTGCAAAAGAACCTGTTGTGGATGCAATGGCTGTATTGATGCCAACAAGTTCTCCCCGTGCATTGACAAGAGCACCACCACTATTACCCCGGTTAACAGCTGCATCTGTTTGTATAAAAGACTCTATGGCCATGGTATCGGTGAGGATGTTGATGTTTCTGCCCTTAGCACTGACAATACCTGCGGTAACCGTTGATTGCAGGTTAAAGGGATTACCAATGGCAAGTACCCATTCACCTACCCTAAGGGCGTCGGAATCACCAAAAATCATGTATGGCAAGCCATTTTCCTCAATTTTCAGCAATGCCAGATCGGTGGTGGGATCTGTACCAACCTTTCGTGCTTCGAACAAGCGGTTATCGTTGAGCGTCACCTCTATGAGTGTGGCATCGGCAACCACGTGGTTGTTGGTAATGATGTAACCGTCGGGTGTCAGTATAACACCACTTCCTGAACCAACCACCGGTCGCTGTTGCTGGGGTGAAGGCCGGCGACGGGGTCCAAAAAAGAAGTCGAAAAAATCATCAGGCTGGAAAAAATCCTGATTTGTACTTCTTCGCGGTTCAAACTCCGCACGAATATGCACAACGGCATCCACCGTAAGTTCGGCGACCGAAGTGAAATCCGGCAAACCGCTTAATACTTCACCGGGGTTGCTGACGAATGCAGATGGCACCCGTTCAAACCTGTGCGGAATGGTATGTGATACGATGACCTCATTGGATGGAGGCGAAAAAATGTATTGATTCATAACCAATGCACCAAAGCCACCCAATAAGGCAACAAACAGCAATCCAAAAAACTTTTTCATGATCCTCTTCCCTCTTTTAATCGTTAACAATTATTTCTTCATTTTGTTTTCAAAACATGATAACAAAAGAGCCAAAATGTCATATTTTTATATCAGAACTCATATATCAATAAGCATGCCTTGTGACGCAAAAAAATCTTAATAAAGACTAAAAACCATTTAGCGCACCGAATATTCTTCTCAAATCATTGATGCTTTATGCAGTAAATATTATTTTCTGTATTTTTGACCATTGAATTTTACAGTATGGTATTGAAATTCCATAAGTTTCATGGCTCCGGCAACGATTTTATCCTGTTAAACAATATGCATGGTTCCATCGACTATTCCGGGAACAATGGCAGCGACATGATCAAAGGGCTGTGTAACCGTCGTTTTGGTATCGGGGCTGATGGATTGATTTTGCTGGAGGCCTCTGATTCACATGATTTCCGGATGGTGTATTTCAATGCCGATGGGAATGAAGGTAGCTTTTGCGGCAATGGTAGCCGATGCGCCGTTATATTTGCCCGCATGCAGGGAATCATCAAAGGGGCAACAGCTCATTTTACAGCGGCAGACGGCACACACAAGGCCAAAATCCTGCAAAAAACTGCTACTGGTTTTATGGTATGTGTTGAGATGAAAGACACAGCTCATCCGGAAAAGATGGAGGACTCTGTTTATTATATTGATACCGGATCGCCGCATCTTGTCATTTTCAGGGAGAACGTCAGCATGATTGATGTGGCAGGAGAAGGAAGTGCGATCCGGCATCACGCGAAATGGATGCCCGGTGGCATTAATGTCAATTTTGCTGAATCTGACGAAGATGGCGGGATAAGAATCAGAACCTTTGAAAGAGGTGTTGAAAATGAAACGCTGTCTTGCGGCACAGGGGTAACGGCAACGGCCCTGGCTACCTGGGTTCATTTTCGGGGAAATGCAGGAGAACAGGTCTACTCGATACAAACCGCCGGTGGTATTTTGCAGGTAAGATTTGTGCCACCGGTTGAGGGAGCATCACCGGCACGTTTTACATCCGTCTATCTTGAAGGCCCTGCTGAGCAGGTTTTCGAGGGGACAATAAAGCTTCAGCAGCCATGAAAAAAGAAGATCACACACTGACCGGTTTGAGCGGTGAAAGAATTTTTCTCAGACCTGTGGAAATTGAGGACCTTGAAGTGCTTTACCGATGGGAAAATAACATCAGTAACTGGGTTTACAGTAACCATCTGAACCCGTTTTCCAGATTTTACCTGGAGCAATACATTCTGAATGCTGACAACAATATCTACAATGATAAACAGCTTCGTCTGATGATTGTCGGGCATGACAAGCAAGCCCGCGGTATCATTGACCTGTTTGATTTTGATCCTCACCACCGCAGGGTAGCCTTAGGAATCATTATTGATCCTGAATATCAGAAACAGGGCTTTGCGTCGGAGGCAATCGGGCTTGTGATCACATACGCAAGAGAAATACTGCATTGCAAACAATTATACTGCGGCATAGATGCAGACAACGAAGTGAGCCTGAAACTGTTTCAAAAGTTCGGCTTCAAAATAACAGGAACAAAACAAATGTGGCGACTTCTCAAGGGTGGCTGGCGCGACGAACATTTCCTGCAGCTGATATTTTAAAATGCACATCAAACGTCATCAAAAGGCAAGATAACTGATGCAGATGGCGTTTTCAATAAAGAAAATGAAATTAAAAAGAATATTGTTTATCCTTGGGGCAATCGTTGCGGTTGTATTTATTGCCGTCATTGCATCCTTTTATTACGTGGTGTACGCACCCAATGTTAAACTTGATGGCAAAGAAAGCACCATTGTTTTTATTCCTACGGGAAGCCATTATGAAGATGTTCTGGAAATACTTACCGAAGAGGGCATTGTTTCCAATATTCGTACTTTTTCGTGGCTTGCGGAACAAAAAAATTACCCTGCCCGCGTGATGCCGGGTCGTTACCGGATATATTCCGGTACAGGGAACAACAGCCTTATCAATTTATTGCGTTCGGGGGAGCAGGAAGCTGTCAGGCTTACGTTTACGAATATCCGAACGAAGGAGCAGTTGTCGGGCATTTTGGCCGCACAGCTGGAAACAGACTCGATGTCTATACTCCAGATGCTCCGTGAACCTGACCGTTTTACCACGATGGGGCTGGATACTTTGACCGGAATTCTGCTTTTCATTCCTGATACTTATGAGGTTTACTGGACAATTGGTGTAGATGGGTTATTGGCAAGGATGCACCGGGAATACGAAGCTTTTTGGAACGATGCGCGCCGGGCGCGGGCGGTGCAAATCGGCCTTTCGCCCGTGGAAGTGGGGATTTTAGCCTCCATCGTACAGAGTGAAACCAGTAAGCGTGAAGAAAATGCCCGTATTGCCGGGGTGTATATGAACCGGCTGCAGAGGAATATCCCATTGCAGGCTGACCCGACAGTTATTTTTGCAACGGGCGATTTTAACATAAGAAGGGTTTTAAACAGGCACCTGGCCATCGACTCGCCGTTTAATACCTATATGTATAGCGGCTTGCCTCCCGGCCCGATCACCCTTCCCGAACCACATGTGCTGGATGCCGTTTTGCATTACGAAAACCATAACTATCTCTATTTTAGTGCGAAGCCCGACTTCAGCGGATACCATGTGTTTGCCAGGACCTACCAGGAGCATCTTGCCAACGCACGTCGTTATCGACAGGCGCTCAACGAATTAAATGTATTCAGATAATGGTGACTTGATCTTCTATAAGGTCATTATTTCCAAATCAGCAAATTCCGTTTTCATCAACAACACTAAATTCTTCCATGAAAAAAATAAAATTTGGCACAGACGGATGGCGGGCCATTATAGCCAAGGATTTCACCACCGGTAATGTGGCACGGATTGCCGAGGGAACAGCTCTTTGGGCATTGAAGCAGGATGATAGTCCTACTATCATGCTGGGCCATGACTGCAGGTTCGGTGGTGAGCTTTTTACAGAAACGGTAGCGAAGGTATTGACAAGGCATGGGATCAAGGTTTTTATGGCGGGCAGTTTCGTGACAGCCCCCATGATCAGTATGGGTACCAGGGATACAGGCAGCGTCCTTGGTGTTTTTATCACGGCAAGCCATAATCCGCCACTTTACAACGGATACAAGTTAAAAGGCCATTATGGCGGGCCCCTGTTGGAAGAACAGGTATTGGAAGTGGAAGCCTTGATTCCTGACCGGTACACGGAAGATCCGGATCAGGTCCGTTTGGACACTTTACAGAAAGAGGGTCTTCTTGAATACATTGATCTGGAAAGCGCTTATTGTGAATACCTGGAGCAGCGTTTCGATCTGGATGCCATTCGAAATTCCGGTATGGGCTTTGCCTTTGATGCCATGTACGGTTCCGGGCAAAATGTGATGCGACGGCTTTTCCCGGATATCATGCTATTGCATTGTGAAAGGCAGCCGCTGTTTGATGGCATTCCGCCGGAGCCCCTTGCCAGGAACCTGAAAGCTTTCAGCGAAGCCATAAGGCTGAATGGTAGAATTGATTGCGGACTGGCTGTTGACGGCGATGCAGACCGTACGGCACTAATGGATAACCGGGGCAGATACATCGACTCTCACCACGTGATCCTGTTGCTTATCCAATACCTGCATCATTACAAGAAAAAAACAGGCAAAGTGGCAACCGGGTTTTCATCATCGGTGAAGATTCACAAACTTTGCGAAATTTATGGTATACCCCTGGAGGTGGTAAAGATCGGGTTCAAGCACATCTGCGGCATCATGCTGGAGGAAGAAGTTCTGGTGGGCGGGGAAGAGTCTGGCGGTATTGCCGTCTCAGGTCATATTCCTGAAAGGGATGGCATCTACAACGGTCTGATTATATGGGAGGCCATGGTAAAAACCGGCAAAACACTTACAGAACTGATAGATGAAATCTATACTCTTACAGGATCTTTTGCATTTGAAAGGTCGGACCTCACGATTAGCAAGGAAGATAAAGAGCGAATCACAGATAATTGCAAGCATGATAAATATAGACGTTTTGGAAAGTACATCGTACAAAAGCAGGAGACCCTGGACGGCTTCAAATATTATTTCAGCGACAGCCAATGGCTGATGATCAGACCATCAGGTACAGAACCTGTATTGCGCACCTATGCTGAGGGGAAAGACCGGGATGAAGCACTTGACATCCTGAAAGCAGGCTATGAAACGATCATGAATCCCAATCATTAGACTTTGACAAAACAACCCAAAAAAAACCACTTCATAAAAATTATTCAAACCATGACATCCCGATTTTTTTCCTTAGTTTTTGCTTTTATTTTTATAGTTGGTTCTTCCCTTGCGGAGGAGTCCGGAATTGCTGATCTGACGCATCCTGAGACCTATTTCGGTTTTATGCCGGGAGAAGACCGGAAGATGTTTCTTTACGAAGACCTTATCGGTTACCTGGACTTGTTGCAGCAAGAATCAGACATGGTGCATATGATTGAAAATGGGGTATCTCCCATGGGCCGGCCGATGTATATAACCTTTGTATCATCGGCGGAGAATATCGCCAACCTTGACAGGCTGCAGGAGATCAACCGCCGCCTGGCGCTTGACGGCGACATACCAACTGATGAATTGGATGCACTGGTTGAGGAAGGTCGTGCCTTTGTATTGGTCACATTGTCGATGCATTCCACGGAAGTGGCTCCCTCACAGGCGGCTCCCCTAATGGCATACAATCTCATTACAGGCACCGACAGCAACCCGGCCCATCTGGATAAAGTTGTTTTTATGATGGTGCCTTCTCACAATCCTGACGGCATGAACATGATCGTTGAGCACTACAACAGATATCTTGGCACACCATATGAAGGCAGCGGATTGCCGGGTGTTTACCACAAATATGTGGGGCACAACATCAACAGGGATTTTGTGACTCTGACACAGAGTGACAATCAGGCGGTAGCCGATATTTACAACCTCGACTGGTTTCCTCATGTACTTGTTGAAAAACATCAGATGGGCAGTACCGGTCCGCGTTATTTCGTGCCACCCAATCACGATCCCATCGCACAGAATATTGATGAAAGGGTGTGGAGTTGGACATGGGTGTTCGGGTCGAATATGGCCCGGGATATGACGGCAAGGGGCCTAAAGGGTGTAAGTCAGCATTACCTGTTTGATGATTACTGGCCGGGGTCGACACAAACCAGTGCGTGGAAGAATGTGATCAGCCTTTTGACAGAAGCTGCCAGTGTACAGCTGGCAACGCCCATATATATTGAAGCCAATGAGCTACAGGTATGGGGCAAAGGTTTGTCTGAATACAAAAAGAGCATCAATTTCCCGGCACCATGGCCGGGTGGCTGGTGGACCCTTGGTGATTTGGTCACCTATGAGCTGGAATCAGTTTATTCGCTGGTAAGGACTGCTTCCTTGCACCGGGAGGAGATTCTTCATTTTCGCAATGAGATGTGCAGGAGGGAGATCAACAAAGGACTTACTGAACCTCCGTATTATTATATATTGCCTGCCAAACAACATGATATGGGTGAGTTGCAGGCCTTATTGCGTTTACTGGAGCGGCATGGGATTGACCTGTATCGTATGGATACGGATCATGTGATGGAAGGAAGGCTTATTCGGGAGGGTGATTATATCATCCCGATGGCGCAACCATTCCGTGCTTTTATCAAGGAGGTTATGGAAGAACAGGATTTTCCGGTGAGAAGATACACCCCCGGTGGTGAAATAATCCGTCCTTATGACATCACATCCTGGTCTTTACCACTGCACAGGGGGCTGAGAAGTTTGGAAATAAACACTTATTATTCCCATGAGAATCTTAACTATTCGCCTATTCGTGCTGAAGAACTGACTCACAGGCGCGGTTTACCCGGCGATGCCAACTGGTTACTGTTTTCCGCAAGGTATAACCAAAGCTTTGGATTTGCTTTCAGGGCAATGGCGGAAGACATCCAGGTAGTGCGCACAGTTGAAGATTACCCGTGGCATGAGGAGATTGTTCCAAAAGGAAGTTTTTTGGTTGGCATTACCCGGGGGAACCGGTCGACGATTGAAGCGTTATTGGAGAAAATCGACATTGCGCCCATTGTTTTTGCACAGGAACCTGATGTTGCCACCGAAAGAATCCGCTTGCCGCGTATTGCCTTATGTGAAACAAATTTTCATGATATGGATGCCGGTTGGACACGCTTCCTTTTCGACAGCTACGGCATCCCATTCACGGTGCTCAACCCCTCTGATTTTAAGGATGTTTCGCTGGATGACCGTTTTGATGTGATTGTTTTCCCCGATGCACCAAAAGACCAGATTCTGCATGGTCATATGACACGAGCCGGGGAGGTTTTTGTGCCTTTTTACAATCCCGGTTACATAGAAGGTATGGGTAATGAAGGCTGGCAAAAGGTTTTGCGATTCATGGCAAATGGAGGAACGGTGGTTTCGTGGGCCAATTCCACAGCTTTGTTTTTTGGTTTGATGAGTCCTGGTGAGGGGGAAGAAAATTTCCGGTTTCCCATCCGTGATATTTCCGGAACACTAACAGGAAACGGCTTTTACTGTCCGGGTTCACTGTTGAAGGTCAATCTCTTACCGGATCATCCCGTTACATATGGCATGCAAGGGCAAATTGGGGTATTCCACCGAAGTTCACCGATTTTTGCCACATCTATTCCAAATTTTGATATGGACAGGCGGGTGATTGGTTTGTTTCCTGAAGACGAAGACTTGCTTTTGAGCGGTTACGCAGAGAAAGTGTATCTGTTGGAACGGCAACCTGCGATCGTATGGCTGCAGAGGGGTGAGGGGCAAGCGGTGTTGTTCTCTTTTGCACCCAATTTCAGGGGTTCTACACCAGTTTCCAAAAAGCTGATTTTTAACTCTTTGCTACTATAGTTTAGAGATGTTTGCTGTGACGATAAACGGCAGATATCCTGCTGCATCTTGATTTCGTCAGGGTGGGATATCAGAACTATATTGTTTATCGATTCCTATAGCCGACCGGATGGGCATACAGGTCAAATTCGGCGGCGCCGGTGATTTTTACATCTACCAAACGGCCCATTTTGAAAGGGGCGGGTTTTTCGATCAGGACTTCATTATCCACTTCCGGAGAGTCGTATTGAGAGCGGGCCACGAAACGTGTTTCTTCTTCGGCATCGATGATGACCTTCATCGTTTGTCCGATCAATGAAAGGTTTTTCTCATAAGAGATCTCTGACTGCATGGTCATGATCAACTCTTGTCTTTCCAGTTTAATGTGTTCTGGTACATTGTCACGAAGTGTGTGGGCTCTTGTTCCTTCTTCGGGGGAGTATGTAAAAACGCCCAGGCGCTCGAAGCGGATGTTGTTCACGAAATCCACCAGTTCGGAAAAAGCCTGTTCTGTTTCGCCGGGATAACCGACCATTAAGGTGGTGCGCAAGGCAATACCGGGAACATTTTCCCTTAGTTTGGATAGAAAGTGCATGGTTCCGGATTTTGTATGGCCACGACGCATGGATTTCAGGATGTCGTCGTTGATATGCTGAACCGGGATATCCAGGTATTTACAAATTTTTTCCTGTTCGGCCATTTGGCTGATCACGTCATCGGGAAATTGATGGGGATAGGCATAATGCAGGCGGATCCACTGGATACCATTAATCAAACAGAGTTTCTCAAGCAGTTGTCCGAGCATATGTTTGCCATGGCTGTCGATGCCGTAATAGCTCAAATCCTGGGCAACGAGGATGAGTTCTTTTACTCCTTTGTTTGCGAGCATTGAGGCTTCTTCCAACAGGTGATCCATTGGCGCTGAAATGTGCTTTCCGCGGATTTCCGGTATGGCACAAAAAGAGCAGGTTCTGTCGCAGCCTTCTGATATTTTCAGGTAGGCATAATGTGAAGGTGTGGTGAGATGTCGCCGGAAGGGGCTTGAGACATGATTTTGTATGAGGTAGGCCAGCAGGTCATCCGGTTGTCTGGCGCCAAACCAGGCAGCTACTTCGGGTATTTCCTTCTGCAGTATTGTTTTGTAACGTTGTGAGAGGCATCCGGTGACGATAATTTCGCCGGCCATGCCTTTTTTTTGTAGTTCAACGGCTTCCAAGATAGTGTCGATGCTTTCTTCTTTGGCGTCGTGAATAAAACCGCAGGTGTTGATAATTAGAATATCTGTGGGCTTGTGGTTGTTGTGCTGTATGGTAAACTGCCCGGCAGGAAGGTTGCCGAGGATTTTTTCGGAGTCAACCAGGTTTTTTGAGCACCCGAGGGTGATCATCCTGACAGATCTCTTTGGGTATTCAGTCACGGAATTCAGGATTGAAAGATTGTTTCCACGAAAGCTTCCCTGTCAAACAATTGCAGGTCGTCGATTTTTTCACCTACGCCGATATATTTCACCGGTACGCTGAACTGATCGCTAACGCCGATCACGACACCGCCTTTTGCGGTACCATCGAGTTTAGTAATTGCCAGGGCATTCACTTCTGTAACAGAAGTAAATTGTTTGGCTTGTTCGAATGCATTTTGTCCGGTTGAGCCATCGAGGATGAGCAGCACTTCCTGGGGGGCACCGGGGATCACTTTTTGCATTACTCTTTTGATCTTGCCCAGTTCATTCATGAGGTTTACCTTGTTATGGAGTCGGCCGGCGGTATCGAGTATTGCTACATCCATATTATTTTCCTTTGCATAGCTGAGTGTTTCAAAGGCTACGGATGCGGGATCGACGCCCATACCTTTGGCTACGACGGGCACACCGGCCCGCTGTGCCCATATAGTGAGCTGGTCAACGGCGGCGGCACGGAAGGTGTCTGCCGCACCAACCACTACTTTTTTCCCCGCCATCCTGAATTGATGTGCCAGTTTACCGATGGTGGTGGTTTTTCCGACACCGTTAACACCTACCACCATAATCACATAGGGGCCATTGTCCGAGTCGGGCAATATTTCGGAAAAGCTGCTTGATGTATTCTCAAACAACAGCGCGGTTATTTCTTCTTTGAGGATTTTGTTGAGCTCGTCGGTGCCGAGGTATTTGTCGCGTGCCACGCGGTCTTCGATCCTTTCGATGATCTTTATTGTGGTGGCAATGCCCACATCGGAACTGATGAGGACTTCTTCCAGGTCATCAAGCACTGCTGAATCAACGGTGGATCGACCGGCTACTGCTTTAGACAGTTTAGAAAAAAAGCTTGTGCGGGTCTTCGCCAATCCTTTGTCAAGTTTTTCTTCCTTGTTTTTCGAAAAAATATCAAAAAGGCCCATAGATGAATATATAGGGTGTATCATAAAAAACAGACCTGCACCATCTGGGGGCAGATCTGGGAGGATATGATATGGTTAATATTGCAAGCATTTCCGGCTTGCCGGTCATATCAAAACTATGCTGCTGATTTTTTTATTTTTTTTGTGCAAAGTATTCTTTGACTTTTTCTGCAGCTACGATATCTTCTTCAAACGTATATGCTCCCGATTTTTCGGATTTCTGCATCCGGATTACTTTGGCGAATCCTTTTCCTGTATCGGTTTTCAGTGTTGCAACTACTTTCTTTGCCATGGTATGATGATTTATTTGATTTCTCTGTGGATGGTCATTCTACGGAGGATGGGGTTGTATTTTTTCAACTCCAGACGATCAGGGGTATTTTTTTTGTTTTTCATGGTGATATACCTGGATGTACCCGGCATCCCGCTTTCTTTATGCTCTGTGCACTCCAGAATAACCTGGTGACGCGCTTCTTTTGTTTTCTTAGCCATGATTTCTTACCTTAATTATTTCAGGAGTGCAAAGATACAATATTTCTTTAAACAAAATAATGGTTTGGGGATTTTTTTTGAAAGGTATTTGGCATGATGGCGGGTCTTTTTCGCGGGGTACATGTTTTTTTGAGGCAGCTGTCCTTCAACTGGGAAAAGAGTTGTGAATTTTACAGATGAAACGATGCCTGTGGCGGAGAGAGCAACGTTTGCCAAAAGATAGACGTTATAATTTTTGAAATATTCCGGGAGAGGGAGTGTTTTATAATATTTACGTCTGAGAGCTCAAAAAAAAAGAAACAGGCAATCACTTTTTTAAAGGATTGCCTGCTGTTGTTAGGTGTTGGTGGGTGACTAATGGGATTCGAACCCACGACCCTCAGAACCACAATCTGATGCTCTAACCAGCTGAGCTATAGTCACCGTATAATTGCGCTGCAAATATACAGCTTTTTTTACGAAATTTGCGTCACAGAACAAAAAAAGTAACCCGGGGCAGCAGCATGATCCAATCCATTGGGCGATTTATTCGTCTGGAACATATTCGGCATTTTATGACCTTGTTTTCCAGCTCTGTGGTGGGACAAGGTTTGGCGCTGGCACTGGCACCCGTGCTTTCCAGGCTGTTCACACCGGGAGATTTTGGATTGTCGGCTCTTTACCTGAGTATACTCAGCGTAATGTCGGTGTTTTCAACCGCCAAGTACGAACAGGCAATCATGTTGCCCAAAGATAATGACGCGGCCATTCACATCTTCAGGCTGGTTATTATTTTGGCTGCATTTGTTTCGCTGATTTCCTTTCTTCCCATCATTTTCTTCAATGCCGGGATATCGCGTTTACTCAGCAACCCTGACATTGCACCCTGGTTGTATATTTTGCCCCTCAGCCTGATGGTACACGGCATGCTTCAGGCATCCACCTTTTACGCCAACCGCAGCAAATCTTTTTCGCACATGGCCCGGACAACGCTGATACATCAGGTGTCGGCCAATGGCATCAAAGCAGGCACCGGCTGGCTCCAGACCAGCTTTAACGGGTTGATCACAGGACAGGTTGCCGGACAAATGCTGGCTATGATTTACATTTTTCGACATGCCATCCGCGAAATCCGCAAACAACGGATACGGTTCTCCTCCAAGGCTATTGGTCAGCAAGCCTCTGCTTATATCCAGTATCCGCGCTTCAACATGTTGATGAGCCTCACAAACAACCTGTCCGGGAGTTTACCCATCTTCCTGTTTACCTGGGGTTTTTCGCCGGAGGCGGCAGGACTATACGCTTTTGGATACACCTTTGTATTCAGGCCGCTGGGACTGTTTTCCCAATCGACGCAACAGGTGTTATCGCAGAAAATGATTGATAATTATCACAAGGGAGTGGCCATCTATCCCACTTTGAGAAAAATGACCTATCGTTTTGCAGCGGCTGGTTTATTTCCGTTGGTGATCATGGCTATTTGGGCACCAGGCATTTTCTCCTTTGTTTTTTCTGAAACTTATGAAGCATCAGGCCGTTATCTGCAGATCCTCAGCCCCTGGCTTTACATGGTCTTCCTAGCCAGCCCGCTAACGTTTTTGCACGAATTATTTTTCAGGCAAAAAACAGCCATGATCATAGACCTTGTTTACCTGATTTTGCGTTTCTTTGCCCTGATGGCCGGTATCTGGATGCAGGATCTGATTATGGCACTGGTCTTGTTTTCCGGTGTTGGAACCTTAATGGTGGGATATAAGTTGTGGTGGTTCCTGATGCTTGCAAAACGTGCTTCCGGGGTAAACGAGCAACCAACGGATATATCATAAATAAGAAAGAACCAAATAAATGGCCCCTGTAAAGCCCAAAAAATGACAAAATCACAGCCTATATCCGTCATCGTACTTCCATCCTGGTATCCGCCAAAGGGAGGAGGGTTTTTCAGGGAACACAGTCAGGCCATCAGGGAAGCCGGTGTTAATGTACATGTGCTTGCAGCCGTTGAAACAGGTGTCCGCAATGACCTGCGCAATTTTCTGCAACCCGTTGATCAGCAAGCAAAAGACGAAGAAGCCGTGGATTTACCAGAAACCATCCGGATGGTTAGACGCATACCTCTTATGAACCGGTTAAACACCAACAGATGGGTTAAGTCATTGCAGGAGATGGTTGAAACCCACATCAGCAGGTTCGGTAAACCTGACCTATTCCAGGTTCACAGCAGCATGTGGGCAGGATTGGCCGCAGAGGGTATAGCCAGAAAACTGCAAATACCATATGTATTGACCGAGCACCGCGGTCGATTTACAGGTATTGGCAAACAGGCAGATAACCTGATTAAATCATGGCATTTACCCTTATTGGGAAAAGGCTTCAGGCATGCATCCAAAATAGTCACCGTGAGCAAAGCTGCAGGAAACAGAATTCTTCAGATTTATCCTGAGGCAGCGTCCAAAATGAGTGTCATTCCCAATATGACAGACACAGCCTTTTTCTCACCTGCAAAAGAACCATCCGGGGACCAATATCAATTTTCAGGCAGCAGGCCATTCAGGTTCTTATGTGTTACCAGCCTGGAAGAGATCAAGGGGATTGACATCCTTTTGACGGCTTTTGCCGGATTGAACAGAAAACATGACATAGATGCAGAATTGGTAATCGTTGGAGATGGCCCATTAAAGAAGCAACTGCAAAGACAATGTCATGGGTTGGGCCTCGACGGGAGGGTCACATTTACCGGTTTTGTGCAGAAAAAGGACCTTTTACCATATTTTCAGATGGCAGATGCATTTGTATTGCCGTCGCTGTTTGAATCATTTGGCATTGTTATTATAGAGGCCATGTCGTGTGGCTTACCGGTTGTGGCATCGAGGTGCGGTGGTCCTGAAGAGATCATTGGCAGCCACTGCGGGTTACTCGCTGAGCCGGGCAATGCCGAGGCTCTTGGAGTGGAGATGAAAAACCTGGTGCAACAGTATAAAGTTTACGACTCAAAATGTATACGGGCTTTTGTATTAAGGAATTACAGCCAACAGCATATTGCTAATGAATATGTTGAGCTATATAAACAAATAATTGATCAGTGAAAGGGTTTCATTTGAATGAGCATGGATGATAATGATTTCCAAAGCAATATTCTGAAATAATAATCAACACAAAAGTATGTCCTGCATATCGCTTGTTTACAATGATGGTTTCAGCTGGGTAAAAGAAAACAATATTTCTTTCAAAGGCTATGTTTATGACCAGGACGGTAATTTTTTAGCGGATTCAGGGGCAATATCGTTATTCAGAGAAATAAGTGACCGGGATGCTCTGTTGAGTCTGATGCAGGGGCTGGACGGTGCATTTAGTGTAATTATCCGTTTGGAGAACCGTGTATTGATTGCTGTGGATGCAATGAGCATGTTTTCCTTATATTATTCTCCACTTGAAGATGGTTGGCTGATCAGTGATTCAGCGCATGTGGCCGGAAAAAAACTGCCTGAGTTAATGCTAAACACGGAGGCTATCCCGGAGTTTCAAACGGCAGGGTTTGTAGTGGGGAATGAAACATTGTTTCGAAATGTGTTCAAAACGCAGGCGGGCGAAGTGCTGGTGTTGCAGGATGACGGCAGTTTGCAGCGCGAATGTTATCATTATTACCTGCCTTCGAAGTTCTATGCAGCTCAACCGGAGCAGCTTTCCGGCCGGTTGAAGGATATTCTTCAAGGCGTGTCTGACCGGTTGATGGCTTCTCTGAGGGGGAGAACGGCCGTCATCCCGCTAAGCGGAGGTTATGACTCCCGGCTGATTGCTACCATGTTGAAAAAAGCGAACTACCGGGATGTGGTTTGCTTCACCTATGGGAAGCCCAACAGAGAGTCGGTTTTGAGTCAAAAGGTGGCAGAAGGGCTTGGATACCCATGGGTTTTTGTTGATTACCGGGATCTGGATATGCATGCTTATCTGGCTGACCCAATATTTCTGGACTATTGCGATCAGGTGGGTAATGCCACTTCCATGCCTTTCCTGCAGGAGTTTTTTGCGGTGAAGCATATGCATGAGCGTGGGATGATTCCTGATGATGCCATTTTTATACCGGGACATACAGGTGACTACATTGCCGGCAGTTATGTTGAGAAGACCATTCGTAAGGAAAACGCACGGGAGTACAGGCCAAATACCATTGCACGAAGGTATTTCGGCTTTAGAGCGCAAACCGGAGATGAAAGGAAACATATCACCGGAAGGTTGGAAAAGTGGTTTTCTGATTATGCCCCACCCCGGGCAAGCATTGATGACAGCTACGATATATACACCGAAGACTGGGATCTGAAAGAGAAGTTTTCAAAATTTGTTTTCAACGCAGCCGGGGTGTTTCCATTTTTCGGGTATGAATTTCGATTTCCTTTGTGGGATAGGGATTTTAGAAACTTTTTCCGGGGGGTTCCCTTTTCGCTCAGGTCCTACAAATTGCTTTACGACAGTGTGCTTGAAGAAGCGTTTTTCAAACCGCAGGGTGTCTGTTTCGGTGATCAGGAATTAAAAGAGCGGCCCGGTGATTTACGCATGCAACAACTTCGAAAATTTCTCCGGCCATTTATTCCCGGTCATGTGAGGGAACGGCGAATGATAGAGAGGGACTACCTGATGTATCATACATTTACAGGAGCAATGAAAAAGGAAATGACAGATAAAGGCATTGTTTTACCCTCCGGGATAAACCATTTCAATGCCATTATCTGCCACTGGTATGTAATGAAAACGAAAGAGTTTACGCAATTACCGAGGTAACAGACAGACTTATTTCACAATCAGGTGAATCTGTTGCCTGCGAAAACTCTGTTCAGCTGATTTTATTCTTTAATTTTTCCCTGGTAAGATGACACAAAGGCGTCCAGATCAGCATTTTCTCTGTAGGCTCCGGTGTGGAAAAATGCGAGTACTGCTTCCATTCTTTGCGGTGGGCGAAATCCCGGAATGGCTGTGATGAGTTGCATTTCCTCGTTGAAAAACGCTACGGAGGGATAACTCATGCGTCCTTGCAGCAGGGCTATAGCAAAGCTGTGGGTTGCGCGGCGCTGCCCAATGTTTTCGTTTTCGAAGGAGTTTCCCTGGAAAACGATGGGCTCTTTTTGTTCAGCATTCAGTTTCACGGGATAAAAGTTGTTATTCAGATACTCTGCTATCACGGGATGAGCATAGGTTTCGCTGGTCATGCGACGGCACCATCCGCACCAGTCCGTATAGACGTCAACAAAAACCATTCTTGGTTCTTCCTTAACTTTTTCCTGGGCCTCTTCGATGGTCAACCAGTTAACACCTCCATCATTGGAGGAAGCCATGATGGGCAGGGCAGTTAAAAGAATCAGAACAATGCCGGATGTTTTTAACCAGTTTAGTTTTTTCATAAAATGTGTTTTATCAGGGGTACAAAATTACGATGAATTCTTTGACAAAATTAATATCATAACCATAAACACACGGGCAGTCATATTGTTTGTTATTTTTGCTTTATTTTGCAATTCAATGAATGAGCTGTTTATTTTGGGATGCGGTTAAAACCGTTTTCCCTGCAACATAATTCTGGCATGTTTTTCCGGCGCCAATCCATTCGTATGTTATCTCCGGGTCAGATCACCTGGCGTAAGTTTCTCCGTATACCCACTGCCATTGCGGGCATGTTATGGATCGGATTTACTGCTTTACTTGCATTGTTGGGTTACCTTGTGATTCCTGACCGAACGCCTTTTGCGAACCACCAGCAGCTGGAAATTTCCACCCATTCTCCCGGCACCCGGATGACCATGCTATATGTTACCAAAAACCAGGAGTTCAAAGCCCCTCCCCTTTTGCAGCGGATCTTTTTTGGCAAGCCTAAGCCTTACAACACCATCCCTGTTCAACGTGTCATGTTCAATGCGGACACGCTCTTTTATGAGGTTTATGCGGGGCAGCCCGGGTATCCCGGTTTGGAAGGATTCTATAATCTGGCTGATGTTTTATATCCCCTTGACAGGGAATGGGAGCCTGTTCAGATTTCCCCTGACAGTCTATTGTTTAAAGACATCCGCGGGAACTTTATCCTGCGAAGCATAGGAGATATGGTGCAGGAAGCAGAACGGAGCAACATTCGTGAAAGACGATTTCTGCTGGGTACCGACCGTTTTGGCAGGGATATGTTGAGCCAGTTGGTGATTGGTGCCAGGGTATCCTTATCCGTTGGGTTCATTGCTGTTTTTATTTCACTGGTGATTGGCATCACCCTGGGGAGCCTTGCGGGTTTTTTCAGGGGCAGAACAGATCAGTTGATCGTATGGCTTATCAACGTTGTGTGGTCTATTCCCACGCTGCTGCTGGCTATAGCCATTACCTTTGCCCTTGGCAAGGGATTTTGGCAGGTGTTTGTGGCAGTTGGTCTCACCATGTGGGTTGAGGTTGCCAGGTTGGTTCGGGGTCAGGTGATCAGTGTGCGCGAGCAGGCTTTTGTGGAATCAGCCAGGGCTTTGGGATTGGGGAGCTTTCGTATCATACGCAGGCATATTTTACCGGTTATCATGGGGCCTGTGGTTGTGATATCGGCTGCTAATTTTGCTTCAGCCATACTTATAGAAGCCGGGTTAAGCTTTCTCGGCATTGGTGTACAGCCGCCGATGCCTTCCTGGGGCACGATGATCAGGGAGCATTACGGCTATATTATCCTGGAAAAGGGTTATCTTGCATTTTTACCAGGTTTTGCCATTATGTTGCTGGTACTGGCTTTTATGCTTGTAGGAAATGGGTTGCGCGACGCTTTGGACAAGACCGGTGGTGTATGATCTGCCTGCAGCCTATTCGGCTTTGTTACCCAGCATTGGCACAAAACGAAAGTACCCGAAGCGTTCCTCTTTGGTTTTTTCATCGTCAGTCTTTGTGATACGCTTCATCACCTGTGTGTCGCCGGCACCAACGGGGATCACAAGCAGACCGCCTGTTTTCAGTTGATCAATGAGGGCTTCGGGTATATAAGGTGCGGCAGCCGTAACAAGTATACGGTCAAAGGGGGCGAATGCCGGGAGGCCTTTATATCCGTCGCCATAAAAGAGTTTTACCTTATAATTCATTTTATCCATCAACTCCCTGGTTTTCACATAAAGGGAGCGGTGTCTTTCAATGCTGTATACACGGGCTCCCATTTCCTCAAGGATGCATGCCTGATATCCGCTGCCGGTGCCGACCTCCAAAACCTTCATTCCTTTTTCTACGTTCAGCAACTGTGTTTGATAGGCTACGGTATATGGTTGACTGATGGTTTGGCCCGAACCTATTGGGAAAGGTTTATCCTGGTAGGCAATTTCCACGAAGGAGGAGTCCAGAAAAAAGTGGCGGGGGACTGCTTCCAGGGCTGTCAAAACTTTTTCATCACGAATACCTTTTGAGCGAACCTCTTCCACCAGTTTCCTGCGGAGACCCTTATGCCGGTATGAGTCAATCATTTGCAATCAGAGTTTTTGTAGCAGCCTGCTTTAGTTTCCAGGTGTCGCCGGATGAAGCCAGGGACAACATCGTTGCAGATTATTATCCGCGTATATCAAGCTTGTTTGATTCAATATGCGAAAATAATCATTTCAGACACCATAAAAAACTATACTTTTGCAAAACATGAAATAAAAAACAACATTTTACAATTTATGAAAAAGAAAATTGGTGTTCTGGGTGCCGGACACCTTGGAAAAATTCACATCAAATGTATTCTGGCATCTGATTTTTTTGATTTGGTTGGTTTTTATGATCCGGATACTGAAACAGCGGAATTGGTTGAAAAGACATTTAATATTCATCGTTTTGATTCCGATGAAGCATTGATTGCATCGGCTGACATTGTTGATATTGTTACTCCGACAATTTCTCATTTTGATTGTGCATCAAAAGCCATAAGGCATGGCCGGCATGTGTTCATTGAGAAGCCACTCACTACCACGCTTTATGAGGCAAGAAAGCTGATAGATCTGGCCGGTGAGGCTGGAGTGAAGGTGCAGGTGGGGCATGTTGAGCGTTTCAACCCGGCTTTTTTAGCTGCCAAACCTTATTTGAAGAATCCCATGTTCATTGAGGCGCATCGCCTGGGACAGTTCAATCCCCGGGGTACTGACGTTCCTGTGATCCTGGATCTGATGATTCATGATATTGATATCATTTTAACGGTTGTTGATTCCACTGTTAAAAAAATATCAGCAAGCGGAGTGGCTGTGGTTTCAGATACTCCTGACATCGCCAATGCGCGGGTGGAATTCAGCAACGGCTGTGTAGCCAATCTTACTGCCAGTCGGATATCCATGAAAAGCATGAGAAAAACAAGGTTTTTTCAGCACGAAGGATATATTGCTGTTGACTTTCTGACGAAAGAAACCCAAATCATCCGCATGAAAGACGTTGTTGCCAGTCCGGATCCTTTTGCCATGGTAATTGACCTCGGCCCCGAAAAGAATCAAAAACAAATTTGGGTGGAGAAACCTGAGATCAAGCCCATTAACGCAATCAAAACGGAGCTGGAAACGTTTTACGAATCCATTGAAAACAACACAGAACCGTTGGTCAGCATCATGGATGGATATGCATCTTTGGAATTGGCTTACCGGGTTATGGAAAAAATCGAGGACAACGTGCAAATTATTGGGAGCTAGCGGACTTTCCCTATAAATTTTTCCATTATACGGATGTTTTGACAGATTGTACAATATGTTCACTGAGCAATCGTTATGATTTTATAATTCCAGGCTTTTTATTTCCCTTTTCAAACCGGTGATGGCCCTGGCAACCGGGTAAGGTTAATATGCTATTCTGAAATGAAACACACTCCATGGATAAACGTCTACAAAGACTGCAAATCATAAAATTTTTATTTTTTGATTTTCTGGCAGCGGCATTAGCCTGGTTTCTTTTTATCAACATCCTGAGTGCCAATAATGGTTTTGCTTTTAATAAGTTTAAGGAGCAGCTTTTTATCCAGGAAAACCTGATTCTCGGACTGATCGTCATCCCCTTTTTCTGGTTGTTGTTATACTACCTTAGTGGTTCTTACAAAAATATATTTCGCCGTTCGCGGCTTGGTCAGTTTGGGCAAACGATTTTCATTTCGGTGATCGGTGTGCTGGTGATTTACTTTGTAATTTTGCTTGATCAGGCGGTTTCGGCGAGCAAAGGATATTACCAATCGCTGATTCTCTATTTTGCTCTGCATTTGTTTTTCACCTCCATATTCCGTTTTATTCTCTCCACACGCATCAGCCGCAAGATTCACAAAAGAATCATCGGGTTCAATACCATTATTGTGGGAAGCCAGAAAAGGGCTATTGAGATTACCAAAGAGCTGGAGTCCCAGAAAAAATCTGCCGGCAACAAGCTGATTGGTTTTGTGAATGTGAGTGAACATGACGAATATCCCATGGAGGCCTACCTGCCAAGGCTTGGTAGTTTTGATGAGGTGGTTGATATCATTGAAAAGCACAATGTGGAGGAAGCCATCATTGCCATGGAAACGCGTGAGAACAAAAAGATAAGTCGTATACTGACCGATTTATATTCAACCGAGGTAGTTGTAAAGATCATCCCCGAGATGCACGACATCCTGCTTGGCTCAGTGAAAATGACTTCTATTTTTGGGACCCCCCTCATCCAGATACAATCAGGATTGATGCCTGCCTGGCAACAATCTATCAAACGTTTTATCGATATTTTAGTGTCGATTGTATGTTTGATTTTGCTTTCTCCCGTGTTTTTGATTACCGCGATCATTGTGAAATTAACTTCCAGGGGGCCTGTGTTTTATAAACACGAACGGATTGGACGACATGGCAAGCCCTTTATGATGCATAAATTCAGGTCGATGTATGTTGATGCTGAAAAAAACGGTCCACAGTTATCATGCGCGGATGATCCCCGCATTACCCCATTTGGAAGGTTTATGCGCAAGGTCAGGTTGGATGAAATTCCACAGTTTTACAATGTACTACGCGGTTATATGTCGCTTGTGGGTCCGCGACCTGAACGACAGTTTTATATTGACCAGATTGTAAAGAAGGCACCGGAGTACAAATTGCTGCAAAAAATTAAGCCCGGGGTTACCAGCTGGGGCCAGGTGAAGTATGGTTATGCAGAAAATGTGGATGAAATGATCGAACGCCTGAAATATGACCTGCTATACCTTGAAAATATGTCACTTTCTGTTGATTTTAAAATCATGATATATACGGTGCTGATCATTGTTCAGGGCAGAGGTCAATGATGATCATAGCAAACCCTGCTCTATGAGCTGCACAATTTCCTCTATACGACGGTCTTCACCATCCGGGTCATATTCTGTTTTGAGGTTATAGCCGAATAATCGTCCCAAAGATTGCCAGAACACGGCAGAAAAAACGCCCCTGAATTCTCTCAGAATATCATAGGTTGTATGTTCAGTTTCCCGGTCTATCAGTTTTATGAGGATCAGTCCCTGGCTGATGGTTAAACGCTTGAGATCATCTTCAAACCGTTCGAGAAGTTCATCCTCTACTTTGCCGATATAGGCTCGTCTTTCCCGTTCATTTTCAAGGGTCATTATTTCCCGGCTGTACTCAGTAAAGAGTTGTCCGGCGAGCTTTGCATATGGATAAACGCGTTTAACGTTTCTGACGGTGCGATCGTACCGGTATTGTTGCCAACGGTTTCTGGAGCTTCTGTCAGCAACCACTTCCACCGCTTGCAGCTCTATAATTATCAGCGTATCGCCATTCATGACCCGTGCAATCGACATTGTACCGGGTAAATCTTTGTATACGGGGTCATCGCCGGGCGGTTGCAATGCAGCAGAAGCCGGATTACCTCCTGCAAGTGTGCAAAAACAGATGATGATAATGATATACAAAAAGTGCATGGCAACTGCATCTGCGTTTTTCTTTTATCAAAACGCATGAAGATACAAAAAATTTCAGATGCTTACAAGAATCAGGAAGCGACTCTAAGTCGGCCAATTTTGGACTTATCGAGCCGCTGCTGTGCGTAGTCAAGTGTGAGATGAAAGTCACCAGCCACATTGTCGGAAGATGGTATTTCATACATGGCATCCAGCATGATCAATTCACAGATGGAGCGAAGTCCTCTGGCACCCAGTTTGAATTCGACTGCTTTTTCAACAATATAATCCAGCACATTGTCATCAATGACCAGTCGTTTGTTATCCATTTCAAACAGCTTGGTATATTGTCTGATCAGGGAATTTTTTGGCTCTGTAAGGATTAGTCTCAAAGCCTTTATATCAAGGGGGTTCAGATACGACAAAACAGGGAGTCTGCCTACCAGTTCGGGTATGAGGCCATAGCTTTTCAGATCCTGCGGAGCAACATACTGGAGCATGTTGTCGCGATCGATTTGTCCGGTTTTATTGGCTCCATAGCCAATTGCGTTGGCCTTCATTCTTGACATAATTTTTCGTTCGATGCCATCAAAGGCACCACCACAGATAAATAGTATTTTCTGGGTGTTTATCTGGATCATTTTTTGTTCGGGGTGCTTGCGTCCACCTTGCGGGGGAACATTCACCACTGATCCTTCCAGCAGTTTTAGCAGGGCTTGTTGTACACCTTCTCCTGAAACATCCCTGGTGATAGAGGGGTTGTCGCTTTTTCTGGCGATTTTATCCAGCTCATCGATAAATACAATTCCTCTTTCAGCTGCTGCCACATTATAGTCTGCCACCTGCAGCAATCTCACCAATATACTTTCCACATCTTCTCCCACATATCCGGCTTCTGTCAGAACGGTAGCATCGGCAATACAAAACGGCACTTTCATTTTTTTAGCGATGGTTCGTGCCATCAATGTTTTTCCCGTTCCGGTTTCGCCTACCAGCACGATGTTGGACTTTTCCAGTTCCACGCCATCCACTTCATCATCATTGGGTGATGCGTAATTAATACGCTTGTAATGGTTATATACTGCCACTGACAGTACTTTTTTGGCGTCTTCCTGTCCGATCACATATTGGTCGAGGTGTTTTTTGATTTCGGCAGGTTTAAAAAGCTTGAATGATGGGATTCTTTTTTTCTCTTCCTGTGCTTTTTCTTCATCCACGATCGACTTGGCCTTTTCGGCACAACGTTCGCAAATGTGGGCTTCGAGACCGGAGATCAGCAGTTCCACATCGTCCGCATTGCGGCCACAAAATGCACATTTTTTGGTTTGCTTTGCCATTGTCTTTTTATTGTTTCAAACAAAAATCGCTTATTTGTCTGTTGTTTTTTTGTTTGAAATCAACACTTCATCAATCATTCCATATTCTTTGGCTTCCTCGGAGGTCATCCAGTAATCGCGGTCGGCATCTTTCCAGATCTTTTCATAATCCTGGTTGGAATGTTTTGCAATGATCTGGTAGAGTTCTTTTTTGATTTTCTGTATTTCGCGCGCTGTAATTTCGATATCGGAAGCCTGTCCTTCTGCACCTCCCATTGGCTGATGGATCAGTATACGGCTATGCTTCAGAGCAGTTCGTTTACCGGCGTGACCTGCGCTCAGCAAAACGGCTCCCATGGAAGCCGCCATACCTGTACAAATGGTAGCCACATCGGGGGCGATATACTGCATGGTATCATATATGCCCAAACCGGCATATACAGATCCTCCTGGTGTATTCAGATAAATCTGAATATCTTTTTTGGGATCCACCGACTCCATATACAACAGCTGTGCCTGGATAATATTGGCCACATAATCATTGATGGGAACGCCGAGAAAGATTATACGGTCCATCATCAAACGGCTAAAAACGTCCATGGTTGCGATGTTTAGCTGCCTTTCCTCGATAATGGTGGGACTGATATAGTTTCCGTACACAGATGTATAGTCATGCATGGTGATACTGCTAATCCCCCTGTGTTTTACGGCATATTTATGAAAATCGCTCATTTTTGACATGATCTCTTGTTTTTTAATTGATTATGATGCTTCCGGGTTCCGGTTATCGCTTTCAGAGTCTGGTTTTTCCAGGCTTTCATCGCCGGTATGGGAATTTGACACCCCGGAATTGTCTTCTTTAGGTTTATACTGTTCAGTGACAAGCTTCACGAAGTCATCATAGCTTGTTTGCACTTCATTAAGTTCAAGTTTCTCTTTAAAGAGGCGGAGTGTTTTTTCATCAAACAGGTGGTCATATACTTTTTTAACCTCTTCCTCTTTTGAAGAAATATTTCTTACATATTCGTCAAGCATTTCCTGTGGGATGTTTTCCTGACCATATTGTTTTAGCTGAACTTTGATATAATCTTCCAGATGTTGTTTTACCTCTTCCGGTTCAACTTTAATTTCATATTTTTTCAGCAAATGGTTTTCCAGAAGTTGCCACCTGAATGTATCGGAAAACTGGTCAAATTCGGTTTCAAGTTTTTCAGAAGTTAACTCTTCCTTGTTTGATTCCAGCAGCCATTTTTTCAGGAATGCTTCGGGCAGTGGCAGTTCAGCCAATTCAATCAGCTTATCAATGGCTTGTCGTTTAAATAATTTATCGGCATCAGCCTGGTATTGTTCACTTATTTGGTTTCTGACGTGCTCCCTGAACGCTTCTTCCGTTGAGATTTCTTGGTTGGGGGCTGCTTTTTTGAAGAATTCCTCATTCATATCAGAAGGTTCCACGCGGCTGATGCTTTCCACCGTAAACCGGAACAGGGGGTTATAATTACCCAGTTCTTCCTTTTTGACGCCGAGCATTGCTGCAGCTTCTGATTCTGATTCGACAGCTTTCAGAATATCCATGACAACCTGGGATCCAACTTTGCTTCCAAGAAGCCGGTTTCTGACCTCTTCATCACGGATATATTTGATAAAAAGATTGGTACTGTGTGCGTGTCCGTCTGTTTTTGGGTTTTCTTCGTCAGTCATCTCTGCAAACTCACCAAAGAGCACATCATTTTCTTCGGCTGTACCCGGATTGACCATTTTTCCGTAGCGTTTCCGGATATCCAGCAAATAATTATCCACTATGTCATCTTCAACTGTAATGACATGGTAGTCCACTTTGATATCCTGCGAGAGGTCCAGATCAATTTCCGGTGCCAAACCAATTTCATACCGGAATTCAAATTCCTTTTGGTTATCCCAATCTATGTTTTCGGCACTTTCGAGATCGGGTAGTGGATTTCCCAGTATATTAAGTTCTTTCTCCTTAATGTACTCATATACTGCATCGGCAAGGATCTTGTTTACTTCTTCCAACAAAACGCTTTTACCGTACATCTTGTTGATCATTCCTTTTGGTACTTTACCGGGTCTGAATCCGGGCATTTGGGCCTTTCTTTGTAGTTTTTTCAACTCCTGCTCTACTTGTTCCCTGTAATCTTCTTCCCCGATTGTCACCTTCAGTACTGCTTCCAGTTCCCCATTCTGCTCCAGAATAATATTCATGTTTTTGTTTTTGTTTGATGTGTGCTTCCTTTTAAGCTTAACTGTTTATTTGACGGTATTTTTTCGACCGATCAGTTTTTTCTATGCTGATGATAAAAAACAAGGCAATTAACACTGTGCCATTTGTGCAATTACACGCAAATGAGTGATTCACCATAGATTGATAACAATTATTGTCAAGTCTGCCTTTATACTATTATTATTGGCTTTGTTGGCATTGCAACGGGTGCGCCATTCTGCCAGGAGCCAATTAATTTGGTTTTTAGTGCGGATGAAGGGATTCGAACCCCCACGCCTTTCGGCACCAGATCCTAAGTCTGGCGCGGCTACCAATTACGCCACATCCGCATATATGGTCGGAATGATTATCCAAAAACGGGTGCAAATATACGGATTTTTAATGGATTGGGGAACCAGTTCCTTTCCTATTCAATACTATTTTTATCTGGTGCTGAATGGGGAATTGTGAATGAAAAGACTGAACCTTTCCCTTTTTCACTTTGCAGGTGCATTTGGCCGCCCTGTTTTTTTACAAATTCATTACACAGAAGCAGGCCAAGTCCGCTGCCTTTTTCATCTAGTGTTCCATAAGTGCTAAACAAGGAGTCGATCCGGAAAAGCTTTTTTTGATCCTCTTCAGAGATACCAACACCATCATCTTTCACCGAAACTTCAAGAAAGCCATTTGTTTTTTGTGCATTTATTTCTAAATGGCCACCGGGATGTGTATATTTTAAAGCATTGGATATCAAATTCCGAATGATAGTGTCGGTCATATTTATATCAGCCCAAACGTCTACCCTGACCGATATAAGATTGACGATCTGAATATTTTTGTCGTTCGCTGCTTTGGCAAAAAGATCAAGGTTCTCTTTAACAATCTCATTGAGATCAAAATATTCGGGTTGGTATGTTATTTGTCCGGTCTGACTACGCGACCACTGCAAAAGGTTCTCAAGCAAACTGTTAATGTTTACCACAGATCGATCCAGTTCTTTTGTAAGATCTTTTAGTTCTTTTTTGGATAAATTATCGATATCTCTTTTTAAAATCCGGGAGAAACTGACAATTGAAGCGAAAGGATTACGCAAGTCATGAGAAATGATAGAAAAAAACTTGTCTTTGGTTTTATTGATTTCGATGAGGCTTTTCTCTGAATCCATTAGTTTTTCATTCAGATCCTCCACCTTTTTCTTTTCCGAAAGCAGGCTGTCGTTCAGATCCCGGAGCTGTTGATTTGTTCTGCCGATTTCTTCCTTCTGAAACTCTAACACTTTATTGGTCTTACGTATTTCAAGAAATCGGGTATAGAGCAGTATAAGGAGTGCCAGGATCAAAAAGATTATCAAGAACAAAAAATTCCGGAACTGTTTTTGTTTTTCAAGGTTCAGTTCCTTGATCCGGTTGCTTTTGCGTAACAGCTGTATCTCATTTTCTTTACGTTCCCTGTCATACATCAGCTTTATTTCGACGGCCCGTCTTCGGCTTTCCTCTGTATACAGGCTGTCCTGCAAATTGAAATAAAGATTTTGGTAATGGTAGGCTTCCGAATAATTTTCCTGTAAACCCAAGAGACGGCTCATTTTTCTGTAGTTCTCTAAAACGAGAGCGGGTATTCCGCTCTGTTTTGCCATGGAAAGGCTTTTTTCCAGATTTTCCATGGCCTGTTGATAATCATGCAAAGCAATATAGAGCTCACCCAAATCACCAAAAACCTTTGCGGCGCCCCACTCATCACCGATGGATTCGAATAATTCCAATGTCTTATACATTTGTTCGGTAGCGGCCGCGTAGTCTTCCATTAAAAACAGAAGATACCCTATATCTCTGTTAACAATGGCCAACTGCCTGCTATCATAACTTCCGGCCCAGATATTACGGGATGCTTCCTGGTACTCAAGGGCTTGTTCGTAATTCCCCCGTTTTTGGCTTACTCTGCCAAGATTATTCAAAGAATAAGCAATATCGACAGGGTTTCCGACTTCGCTGGTAATGAGAAGTGATTGCATATGATATTCTTCGGCTTTGTCCAAATCGCCCTGGCGCATATATACAATACCAATATTATTTAAAACGGAAGCAGAGCGTGCAATGGAGTCCATTTCTTCATACGATTGCAATGCATCAATATAATACTCGAGGGCTTTATCAAAATGGCCCTGCTCTGCAAACAAAATACCCAGATGATTGCCTGTGCGGGTATACCCGTAAATATTGTCATTGGCCAGAAATAAAGAACGGGCTTCCTTTAAATAGTCAAAAGACTTGTTAAAATTCCCAAGACGCCAGTATACGTGGCCGACGCTTACATATGCCCTGGCTAAATGTCGGGGCGAATTAAGCTCATGAGCTAAATTCAAGCCTTGTTTGGAATACTTCATAGAAGCTTTGGGATCAATTGACCACAGAGCAAAGCCCAAATTGATCAACGCATCCATACGCAGTGAATCCGTTATATCCTCCTGCTGGATAACAGATAGCAAACTGTCCACATTCTGGTTAGTCGGTTGCCGTGTTTCGAAAGCCAGTAGTTCATGACAAAAAAACACAGACACCACCGCCAAAGTGGTAAATAAAAAAAATCTCAACACAATTACTCCCAGTTATTGTAAGAAATATAACTACGATATATAATTAACCATCACACTACAAATGTAAGTTTTTTTGGCGACAAAACAGAATATTTGCCAAATTATTTATTAAATACCAAGTTAATTATCACCCAAAGCATAGGCGTTTTTATTTAGAATAAAAATAAATTAGACCCGGTTTTTGTCATAATTTGTCTATTTGAAAATTAATTTATATATTTCAGTACTTATTCTCTTATTCACTACAGTGGTCATTATAACATGATACACCCATGTTGAAGATCCAGAGCATTTGGAAACAGGATTTGGACAAACATGGGGATGGTTATAGGCGCTGGGAGCTGAAGAAACGAGGATGCGAGGGTACGAAACCAGTACTTTTAGACATTTTGACATTTTGACATTTTGACATTTTGACATTTTCACAAATATTAAACACATGAAAATCATCAAGCGTATTATACAGTTTATCATACCTCCTGAAGGTTGGCGAACAACTGTTATAATCCTCGCGGGAATATTTACGGGCATTTTGTTGTTTGTCGTGCATGTATCCAACGCCACTTCCTACATTTCGGATGAACCAGAAACATGTATAAACTGTCATGTGATGTACCCGTATTATGCATCCTGGGCCAAGGGAAGTCATGGTCGTGATGCCACCTGCAGTGACTGTCATGTTCCTCAGGACAGTTTTATCAGCAAGTATTACGTAAAGGCTACAGATGGGCTAAAACATGCCACATGGTTTACTTTTCGTTGGGAGCCCCAGGTAATCAGGATAAAAAACAGAGGTATTCATGTTGTTCAGGCAAATTGCATACGTTGCCATATTGATTTGGTTGACATGGTCCGGCTAGTTGAAGTAACGGGTAGTCGTGCAAGTGATGGAGAGGATAAGCTTTGCTGGGATTGTCATGTGGAGACACCGCATGGGAGTGTCAGGAGCCTTTCTGCCGCCCCACATGCGCTTGTTGACCGTTTGCCCAGCGTTATGCCCGAATGGCTGGAGGGTCTTACGAGAAGTGAAAGCAGGCGTTCAAAAAGAGTTGTTGAATATCCAAAATAAACTTAAATACCAAAACACCATGAAGAACATTGGAGAAATATCCAAACAAAAGCCCTGGTTAAACTGGGTTCTGTTTTTTGCAACCGTTATTATTGTATTTTTTATTGGCTTGTTTGCCGCATCAATTATCGAGCGGCGCAGCGAAGCACAGCTTTACTTCCAGATGGTTAGCCAAATACCTGATTGGGAGCCGGATAATGCAGTTTGGGGTGAGAATTTCCCAAGGCAGTATGAGAGATACCTGATGACACTGGACACTACTTTTGAAAGCAAATATTACGGTTCGGTGATGATCGATTACCTGGAGAAATATCCTGAATTGGTGGTTATGTGGGCCGGTTATGCCTTTTCGCGCGATTATAACCAGGGAAGGGGTCATTATTATTCAGTAACAGATGTTCACAACACTCTGCGAACCGGAGTCCCTCAACCTGCTACTTGCTGGACATGCAAGAGCACCGATGTACCAAGGATGATGAACGAGCTTGGCGTTGAGGCTTACTATGCACAAACATGGGCTGAGATGGGGCCGAATATTCAGAATCCAATTGGCTGTCAGGATTGTCATGATCCACAAACCATGAATCTGCGCATTACCAGGCCGGCATTGGTTGAAGCTTTTGCCCGACAGGGTATTGATATCAACAACGCCACTCATCAGGAAATGCGCTCTTTGGTTTGTGCCCAGTGCCATGTAGAATATTATTTTGGTGAAAACAACTATCTGATGTTTCCCTGGGATGAGGGTTTTTCGGCTGAAGCCATGGAGAGATACAAAGACAATATCGACCATGTTGACTGGGTGCATGCACTTAGCAGGGCTCCTATGCTGAAAGCTCAGCATCCTGACTATGAGCTTTATATGACCGGAATCCACGCCCAACGCAATGTTGCTTGTGCGGATTGTCACATGCCCTACATGCGTGAGGGGGGCATTAAATTTACCGATCATCATTTAGTCAGTCCTTTAAAAAAGGTAGACAAGTCGTGCATGGTGTGCCACAGGCAGGAGGAATCTGAGCTGATTGCAAGGGTTTATGAACAGCAGGACAGGGTAAGTGAGCTGCGAAAAATTGCAGAGAAAAATTTGGCACGGGTCCACATTGAAGCTAAGTTTGCATGGGATGCAGGCGCAACAGAGGAAGAAATGGCCCCTGTGCTGCAATTGATCAGGCATTCGCAATGGCGTTGGGACTGGGTTGCAGCGGCTAATGCCATGGGATTCCACTCACCCTCCGAAGCGCTCAGGGTACTGGGTACATCTATTCAAAAAGCCCAGGAAGCGAGTTTAAAGCTCACTTCCATTTTTCGAAAATATGACATCGCCTATCCCATACAAATGCCGGATATATCCACGAAAGAAAAAGCCCAGGAGTTTATCGGGCTGGATATGGAACAGATCAGGGCAGATAAAAACAATTGGAAAGAAACCGTTTTACCCGAGTGGCTGGGGCAGCATTAACAATAAGCAAATGACCGGCATGACGGAATAATCTTGATGGAGTGTTTATTCAATATTTATACCGGCTACAGCTTCATTGATGTTGAGAATTGCATCTCCGATCTTTTCGCAGGAGGATATAAGCTTATTAAAGTAGAATGCGCTTTTCACGTGGGTGGGCTCTTTTTCCATCTCCAGGATGACCGCATCGCTGATCTGGTCACGGAAACCATTAATGCTTTTTTCTATTTCATTGGCTTTGGGCAAGTTGTTTCTTGCTTCCAACGTGCTTACCTGCATATTGTTTAACATCAGCTCAAATCCGTTATTGACAAGTTTAAACATCTCGAATAAATCGCTGCGCTGGGCCGGGGTAAAATAGATTTTTTCCTTTTTCTTCTCGGCGAGCAAGGATGACATTTTAAAGCACACATCTCCGATTTTCTCAACTTCACTGCTTACAAGGCGCATCCGCCTTAATTCCTCAGCTGCATGGTTACTCAGTTGCTTACGTGAAATCTTTACGAGGAAGGTGGTGATTTCCACCTCAACGCGGTCTGTTATTTCCTCGTATTTACTTACACGTTCCAGGATGTTCTGGAACTCTTTCTTGTCTGTTTCAATGATCAGGGAAGGGATAAAATTGAACATCCGGTGAGCCAGCTCTGCATATTTCCGTACTTCTTTCTTGGCCTGAAAAACAGATAGTTCGGCCATATGAAGGAACCCACTGCTAAAATACTCAAGGTGTGGACGTTCGAACCTTTTCCCCCTTGAGGGGAGCACAAACTCCACGAACAATACCATATATTTAATAAAACCAATTAAAATCAGGGAATTGGTAAGGTTAAAGACAGTATGAAAAATGGAAAGGCCAATGGGGATCATGGTGGGATCTGTTTCAGGAGATCCCAATCCAAAATGTACCATGAAATGATCGATGTGGCCAAGGGAAAAACGGAATAAGAACAGCATCCATATGATGCCAATGATATTGAAAACAGAATGTGCCAGTGCAGTGCGTTTGGCATAAACATTTCCAACCAATGCGGCAAGATTGGCCGTGATGGTGGTACCAATGTTTTCACCCAGGACGATAGCTGCACCATGTTCGAAACCGATCCATCCATAATTACACATCACCAACGTAAGTGCCATAGTTGCACTGGATGACTGCAGTACGATGGTTAAAAGGGTGCCCAGGCCTAGGAACAGAAACGTGCTGTAAACTCCGTAACCGGTAAGGTCCTGCAGAAACTTGAACATTTGCGGATTGGTTTCCAGGTCGGGAACAGATCCACGCAAGAAGTCCAATCCCATAAACAACAATGCAAAACCAAGAAAAATCTGTCCAAGAGAGTTAAATTTTTCCCGGGAATTTAGAAGAAGGGGGAAACTAATGCCGATCAGGGGTATGGATAAGGCAGAAATATTCAGCTTAAAACCCAGCAGGGAAATGAGCCAGGCCGTGGTTGTAGTGCCGATATTGGCACCCATGATCACACCAATGGATTGCGTCAGCGACATAAGCCCGGCATTCACGAAGCTCACAACCATAACCGTGGATGCCGAAGAGGACTGAACCAGTGTTGTGAGTAAGAAACCTGTTAGCAGACCTGCAAATCGATTGGAGGTCATTGCGGCAAGGATAGAACGCATCTTATCTCCGGCGAACTTTTGAATGCCCTCACTCATTGTTTTCATTCCAAAGAGGAAAAGGCTTAAGGAGCCAAACAGGGTGAGAAAATCGAAGAAGCCGAATGTCATAATTACCGCAATTTGCTGTGGCAAATTTAATATTAAATCCTTATGAAAACAGCCAAGTCAGTTGAATAATTTTCAGAACAATTCAGATCATTATTAGTCAGAATCTTAAGTGCTAATTATGATCACAACACGATCAGCCGCTCTACGATGGGTGTCATGCCATCAATACTGATCCTTACGAGATAAATTCCCGGCTGGAAAGCCGGAATATTCACAGGGATTTTATGGGGAGAGCTGTCAACATATAATTTTCTTCGATCAACAGTTGTACCTCGTGTATCAAAAATCTCCAGTATTGCAGGACCTGTTATGGCATCAAGAATGATCTTAAACTTTTTTCCTGGAATGTTTACTACGGTGAATCCGGGTTTGTTGTTTGTTTCTGCCACACTGCTGGCAAAATCAGTAACTGCAAGTGATAGTTTCACCGGCAAATGATCTGACATATTGAACAAAGCACTGATAACATCAGGGGGTTCGCTTTGATTGGGTGGATTGATCAGCGAATTGTTGAATCGAAGGCCATCCTGACCGATTGTCGTATAGGAATTGGCTAAATAATGCAGTCCGCCGGTTCCTTCCATAATATTATTTGTGACAATAATCTGGTCATATCGATCATCCATTCCACCGGTAACAAAACAATCGTGTGAGCCAACGCGGGTACTTTGAGTATGCCAGGGTGCCATATCGGGATTGTTCCACCAAACGCCGGGCTGATCAACCGGATCATAAAATCGGATTTCAGCATTTGGATGCCATGTTAGCAATTGATAGGCTTGTTCAAAAGATGAATTCATATTGAAGTCGCCCATAAACAATACATTTCCTGTGATTTCTTTTTGCTCTATATAACCCATCATTGCGCCAATCTCCTGCATACGGGTTTGTTGATCCGAGGCACTGCTTCCCGCCTTCAGATGGGCAACCAGGACATGCATAAACAAGGTGTCGGCACCATGGGCCAGTTCAGGATCATTGTAATACAAAGTATAGAGGTTTATATCGCGCAAAACATTGGCTACTACAGCTTCATCATATAATTGAAATTTATTGCTGTTATAGAATAGCATATTGACCAGATTTGACCCGGTGGTATTTGTATATGTGGCATGGGCATAATGGGTTCGTCCGCCAGTATTCATCACATTATTCAGAATCCTTTGGGCGAGGGTGGCGTTGGGGCCCATTTCATTGACGGCAAAAATGTCGGGCAAGGTATGATCAATGATGGTCTTCAGGTATTCATCCTTGTCGTCAACATTGTTATTGACCGGCGTACAAAAAGAAGTATAATGGCCATAAAACAAAAGGTTATAAACCATTACCGAAACGGTATCCACCGGGGAAGCAAAACCCGAACGACTGACTATCAGCAATATAAACCAAAAGAAAGATATTTTACGCAACATATTTATTGAATAGACAGATCAGAAAATTGTTAATGAGAAGTATTATTTGACTGTATTCCGGTAAAAATAGATTAAAAAACTATGCGTGTAGATTTATAGAAATCATTCGGATGGTTGATTTGAAAAGGATTTCTCCCACCCGGTAGTCCATTTTACAGGTTTATCCGGGCGGGAGATCATTTGATCAAATATAAGAGATTACTTTACGAAACGGAAGTCTTTTCCAGGATAGTAGGCGGTATCTCCCAATAGTTCTTCGATACGAAGCAGCTGGTTATATTTCGCGATTCTTTCGGAGCGGCATGCTGAGCCGGTTTTGATTTGCCCGGTTCCGAGAGCAACTGCAAGATCAGCGATGGTAGTATCTTCGGTTTCACCTGAACGGTGGGAAATCACGGCGGTGTAATGGTTTTTGTATGCCAGATTAACTGCCTCAATGGTTTCCGTAAGTGTTCCAATCTGGTTTACTTTAATCAGAATGGAGTTGGCCACATTGGTATCGATACCATTCTGAAGGCGCTTCACATTGGTGACAAAAAGGTCGTCTCCCACAAGTTGAATCTGTGAGCCCAATTTTTTTGTAATCAGTTCCCAACCTTCCCAGTCATCCTCATCCATTCCGTCTTCGATGGAGATAATCGGGTATTTATTGACCCAATCGGCCCAATAGTCAACCATTTGGGCAGGGGTTAGTTTATCCCCTGAAGATTTGTGCAAATGGTATACTTTTTCTTCTTTGATAAAAAACTCACTGGCAGCCGGGTCCAATGTCAGGAAGATGTCTTCGCCCGGTTGGTATCCTGCTGTTTCAATTGCCTGCAGGATCAGCTGCACAGCTTCCTCATTTGACTTGAGGTTGGGTGCAAAACCACCTTCATCTCCCACATTTGTTGAATAGCCTTTTTTCTTGAGAACGGCTTTCAGATGATGAAATATCTCTGCACCCATGCGTATGGCTTCTGAGAATGAGCTGGCACCTACGGGCATGATCATAAATTCCTGGAAGTCGACAGAATTATCGGCATGTGAGCCGCCATTGAGTATATTCATCATAGGCATGGGGAGTGTTCTGGCATTCACGCCACCCACATAGCGAAACAGCGGTTGTCCGGTTTCCTGAGCAGCGGCATTGGCCACTGCCAGAGAAACACCGAGGATAGCATTGGCGCCCAGGTTGGCTTTGTTTGGCGTGCCGTCGATTTCAAGCATTAGCTTGTCAATCAGAGCCTGATCTGTCACGTGATATCCTCTCAATTCATTGTTTAATGTGGTATTCACGTTACTGAGTGCCTTTTCAACACTTTTTCCCAGATATTTAGCCTTATCGCCATCGCGCAATTCCACCGCCTCATGAACGCCTGTGGATGCACCTGAGGGGACTGCGGCCCGGCCAAGAATGCCGTTATCGGTTATTACTTCTACTTCTACCGTTGGATTTCCTCTTGAATCAAGGATCTGTCTTCCGTGAATATTGATAATTGTGCTCATAATGTATAATTTTTAGTGTTTACAAACTGTAAATTTTCTGATAAAGATACACAAAGCGATTCACATAAAAAAAGGATAAAGCCTGTTATGACACTTTATCCTTTTAAGCAATGTTTGATTTGTAGTCTTTACTTATCTGCCGGTTTGTCTGACTCAGGGTCCTTTTCGGCGTCATCACCGGATTCTGTTTCTTTTTCTTCTTTTAGTTCTTCATTTTCGGGCTTTTCATCGCCTTCGGCTTCGGCTTTGGTTATTTTTTCTTCTGCCTCAACCTCTTTTGTTTCAGTTTCTGGTTCTTGCACTTCATCTTTGACAGCAGTCGGTTCATCGGCAGCTTCTTCGGTTTCTTCTACCGGTTCTTCGGCTTTTGTTTCTTTGGTGTCTGTTTCTTCCACTTCCGTGGTTTCAGCAATTGTTGTTTCTTCCACTTCCGGGGTTTCAGCAATTGTTGTTTCTTCTACGGCAGTGGCTTGTTCTTCATTTTCAGGATCTGGGCTTTTTTCGACCTTTGTTTCATCAGGTGTTTCCTTAATGGCTGCTTTGGAGATGGGTGCTGTTTCTTCTTTTTTGCCACGCCTGCGGCCTCTCCTGGTACGTTTCTGCTGTGTTTCTTCTGCAGTATCCAGCATGGCTGTGTTATAATCCACGAGTTCGATAAAGCACATTTCAGCTCCGTCTCCTTTACGGAAGCCGGTTTTCAATATCCTGGTATATCCACCGGGGCGGTCTGCAACTTTTTGCGCCACTTCACGGAACAACTCGCTCACGGCATGTTTGTTTTTCAGGTATGAAAACACCATACGGCGTGAGTGGGTTGAGTCTTCTTTTGACCTGGTAATGAGGGGCTCAACGTACACACGCAGAGCCTTTGCCTTTGCTAGGGTGGTATTGATTCGTTTGTGCAGGATCAGGGCAGTGGCCATGCTCGACATCGTTTCTTTCCGGTGGGCTGCTTTCCGTCCTAAACTGTTGATTTTATTCCTGTGTCTCATTTCAGTTATTCCTTATCTAATTTGTACTTCGAAAGGTTCATTCCAAAGCTGAGGTTTTTCGATTTAATCAGTTCTTCAAGCTCAGTGAGCGATTTTTTTCCAAAATTCCTGAATTTAAGCAGATCGTGTTTATTTAGGGTAACCAAATCTGCCAATGTATCCACATCTGCGGCTTTCAGGCAGTTTAACGCTCTGACTGAAAGGTCAAGATCAACTAGTTTTGTTTTAAGGAGCTGACGCATATGCAGTGAATTTTCGTCGAACTCCTCGCTAGTTGCTTTTTCCTGTGTATCTACAGTGATTTTTTCGTTGGAGAAAAGCATAAAGTGCATAATCAGGATGCGGGCTGCTTCTTTCAGTGCTTCTTTTGGTGTGATGGAACCGTCGGTGAGGATTTCAATGATCAACTTTTCATAGTCAGTTTTTTGCTCAACACGATAGTCATCAACTTTATAGGTAACATTTTTGATGGGTGTGAAGATCGAATCAACAGCGATAACGCCGATGGCAGGATTTAATCCTTTATTATCTTCGGCGGGCACATATCCACGACCTTTTTCCAAAGTAAATTCAATGGAAAGTTTTACCCCTGGTTCCATGTTACAAATTACAACACCGGGGTTCAGCACCTCAAAATTAACCAGCGCATCGTTGAAGTCTCCTGCCAGAAATTGTTCCTTTCCTTTAATGGATAAAGAAAACTTTTCTGATTCGGCATCTTCCGCCAAACTCTTGAAACGTATCTTTTTCAAATTGAGGATTATTTCTGTTACATCCTCTACAACTCCTTTGATGGTTGAAAATTCATGCTCCACTCCCTCAATTTTCACGGAGGTAATGGCAAAACCTTCAAGGGATGAGAGCAGGATTCTTCTCAGCGCATTGCCAATTGTAATACCATAGCCCGGTTCCAACGGCCTGAATTCAAATTTACCCAGACGGTCGTCGGATTCCAGCATGATTACTTTATCCGGTTTTTGAAAAGCTAAGATTGCCATTGGTATAGTTTTTTGTTGAAAAAAGCGATCATTACTTGGAATACAATTCCACGATCAGTTGTTCTTTGATATTTTCAGGAATCAACTCTCTTTCGGGATAGTTGAGAAGTTTGCCTTTCTTGAGATCCTGATCCCATTCCAGCCAGTTGTATGAACTACTGCGCGAAGCAAGGGAGTCGAGGATCGCTTCAAGGCTTTTTGATTTTTCACGCACCCCGATAATATCTCCGGGCCGGAGGGTATAGGATGGAATGTTAACCACCCTGTCGTTCACGGTAATATGCTTGTGGCTCACAAGTTGTCTGGCGGCTCTTCTGGTGGGAGCTATTCCGAGGCGGAATACCACATTGTCGAGGCGTGCTTCAAGCAATTGCAGCAATATTTCACCTGTAATCCCTTTTTTGCGCACTGCTTTTTTAAAGAGGTTGGCAAACTGCTTTTCAAGCAACCCGTAGGTATACTTGGCTTTTTGCTTTTCGAGGAGCTGAACACCATACTCCGATTTTTTTCTCCGCTTTTTCATCTGACCGTGCTGGCCTGGCGGATAATTCTTCTTTTCAAATGCTCTGTCGGGTCCGAAAATTGGATCTCCAAACTTACGGGCAATCTTGGTTGTTGGGCCTGTATATCGTGCCATATGATTTGATTGATTCTTTGATGTTTTATAATTGGGAATATATAATTAAACCCTTCTTCTTTTGGGTGGGCGGCAGCCATTGTGTGGCAAGGGAGTAACATCGACGATCTCGGTTACTTCCAAACCGGCCGAGTGCAGTGTGCGAATAGCCGATTCTCTGCCGGAACCGGGACCTTTCACATACACTTTGATTTTTCTCATACCCAGATCATAGGCAATTTTCGCTGCATCACCGGCAGCCATTTGACCTGCATAGGGTGTATTTTTTTTGGATCCTCTGAAACCCATCTTCCCTGCAGAAGACCAGGAAACCACCTGACCCTGCTGATTTGCCAGGGTAATAATGATATTGTTGAAAGAAGCAAAAATATGTGCCTGACCTAAAGGCTCAACTTTTACTACTCTTTTTTTGGCACCCCTTGTGCCTTTGGTTGACTTTGCCATATTGTTTTTGTATTATTCTACTGATCAAGCGGTCTTTCATGACCCACTTCAAAAATCAAAAAAAAAGAATTTGCATGCATCGGGGCATGTATGAACAAATGATAATTCTTAACCTTTAGAAGCCTTCTTCTTGTTGGCCACTGTTTTCTTTTTCCCCTTTCTGGTACGGGCATTGTTTTTTGTTTTCTGACCGCGCAAGGGCAACCCAATTCGATGACGAATACCGCGGTAGCATCCGATATCCATCAAACGTTTTATGTTCATCTGGGTATCTGACCTAAGCGAACCTTCTACCTTGTATTCATCATTAATGATATTACGGATCTTGGTTAACTCCTGGTCTTCCCATTCGTCAACTTTTTTGTCGGGATTAACTCCTACAGCTTCTAAAATCTTAACAGCGTTGCTTTTCCCGATACCGTAAATGTATGTGAGGCTTACTGCTCCTCTTTTGTTTTTTGGAATATCAACTCCAGCTATACGTGCCATATGATGTGCTTTCTTATGTTGTTAATTTTAACCCTGACGTTGCTTGAAACGGGGATTTTTCTTGTTGATTACATAAATCTTTCCCTTACGGCGTACAATTTTACACTCGGGGCTTCTTTTCTTAACCGATACTCTGACTTTCATTGGTCTGCGATTTATTTTTTTAACTACTTGTATCTGAACGTAATCCGTCCTTTTGTCAGGTCATAGGGTGACATTTCAACCTTTACCTTATCTCCGGGAAGGATTTTGATGTAATGCATGCGCATTTTACCTGATATATGGGCAGTAATAATATGCCCGTTTTCCAGTTCAACGCGGAACATTGCATTTCCCAGTGATTCGTTAACGACACCATCTTGCTGTATGGATGCTTGTTTTGCCATGTGACCTATCCAATGATGACTGAATTGTGTTTGTTGTTTTTTAGTGATTCTTCAATAAATGCAAAAGTTGACAATGTGACAGCCTTGCCGTTCAAAACGGCGACAGTATGTTCATAATGACCCGATGGTTTACGGTCTGCGGTACGGATCGTCCAGCCATCTTTTTCCTGCACCACGAAACGTTTACCCATATTTATCATCGGTTCGATGGCGACGACGAGGCCATTTTGGATGATGCTTCCTTTACCCTTTCTTCCGAAGTTAGGTAACTCGGGCGGTTCATGTAATTTTCTACCGAGCCCGTGACCAACCAATTCTCTGACAACCGAGAACCCTGCTTTCTCTGCATGGTTTTGTATTGCCCATGAAACATCGCCGAGGGTATTGCCTTCAACCAGCTGTTCTATTCCAATCATCAGGCATTGAAAGGTGGTTTTCAGCATTCTCTTCTTTTCCGGGCTGATTTCTCCCACTGCAAAAGTGTAGGCAGAATCTCCGTAGTATCCATTTTTCAGGACGCCACAGTCGATGGATACGATATCACCTTCCTGAAGAGGCTCCTCTTTTGGAAAGCCATGCACAACAACCTCATTAGGGGACACACATAAGGTGTAGGGAAAGCCGTGGTATCCTTTAAACCCCGGCACTGCCCCATGATCCCTGATGAATGTTTCAGCTATCCGGTCCAGTTCCATGGATGATATTCCCGGTCTGATATGTTTGGCCAGTTCACCATGGGTCTTTGCAACAAGTAAAGAACTTTCGCGTATTAATTCAATTTCTTCAATGGTCTTCAAATGAATCATCACTGATAATCATTAGCCTGTCATCCCCATTGGAGAAGAACGGCCTTTTATACGGCCCGACTTTGTGAGGCCATCATAATGACGCATCAGCAGATGGCTTTCAATTTGCTGAAGTGTGTCGAGCACAACGCCTACCATGATGAGCAGTGATGTCCCTCCAAAAAACTGTGCAAACGGGCCGGTTACGCCCATTAGGCTGACCAGCGCGGGCATGATTGCGACAAAGGCCAGGAACAAAGAACCGGGCAGTGTTATTCGCGACATGACGTTATCAATAAATTCGGCTGTTCGTTTTCCAGGTTTTACACCCGGAATGAATCCGCCATTCTTCTTCATATCTTCGGCCATTTGGTTTGGATTCACTGTAATCGCTGTATAGAAGTATGTAAACAGGATGATCAGCACAGCGAAAGTAAAATTATACCAGAAGCCGGTAAAGTCCGACATGGTAGCAGCAAATCCGCTTAATGCGTCAGAGAATCCTGCCAGAGTAATGGGTATAAACATAATTGCTTGTGCAAAAATGATGGGCATTACACCGGCGGCATTCACTTTGAGTGGAATATACTGTCGTTGGCCACCATATTGCCTGGTACCTACCACACGTTTTGCAAACTGTACGGGGATTCGTCTTTGGCCTTGAACCAGCAGGATAACGAGGACTACAACGGCCATCAAAACGACTAATTCCACAAGGAATACGACGGGACCTCCTCCTCCTGCTTCTTCAATTCGTGCAATAAATTCAGCCATCAGGGCAAAAGGAAGCTGCGCGATGATCCCAACCATAATGATTAGGGAGATACCGTTTCCTATTCCTCGTTCCGTGATGCGTTCACCCAGCCACATTACAAACATGGTTCCTGAGATGAGAATGATCACTGAGGAGACCATAAAATAGAGGGATGGGCTGGCAGCCCCGGGATCAAATGGTGAGATTGCCTCCGGGGGCAGTTGTGCAATGAGGTTTCCAAGGTATGCAGGTGCTTGAGCGGCTGTGATGAAAACAGTTAAATAACGGGTAATCTGGTTGATTTTTTTTCGCCCGCTTTCTCCTTCTTTTTGCAGGCGCTGGAAATAAGGTACGGCAACGCTAAGCAGCTGAATCACAATAGATGCGCTAATATAGGGCATGATACCCAGCGCAAATATGGACGCATTTGAGAATGCGCCACCTGAAAACATGTTCAGCAGTCCCAGTAGCCCTTCCTGCGTTTGTGCCTGTAAAGCCTGCAATTGATGGGGGTCCACCCCCGGAAGTACAACATAAGAACCAAGGCGATAGATCAGGATAATGCCTAACGTGTTGATGATCCTGATTCGCAGGTCTTCAATATTGTAAATGTTGATTAAGGTTTGAATAAATCTTTTCATTCCTGAGTTTTATATCCGGTTAACAGTTCCTCCGATTGCTTCAATAGCTTTTACGGCACTTTCAGAAAAAGCATGAGCAGTTACAGAAATTTTGGCCTTCAGGGTACCTCTTCCCAAAATTTTGACCAATTCATTTTTTGACACAAGTCCATTACTGATCAGTACATCCGGATCAATGGCATTGATACCTTTTTTGTCAACAAGTACCTGGATCACATCCAGGTTGATTGCTTGATATTCGACCCGGTTAAAGTTTTTAAACCCGTACTTTGGAACACGCCTTGCAAGGGGCATCTGGCCACCTTCAAAACCGGCTTTTCTGCTGTATCCCGAGCGCGATTTGGCACCTTTATGGCCTTTGGTGGCAGTATCACCTGCACCGGACCCTTCTCCCCGGCCAATTCTTTTTTTGGTTCGGTGAGAGCCTTTTACCGGTTTGAGATTACTTAAATCCATTATATTACAAATTTAAAGATATTGAACATCACCAAATTATTCTTGCACTTCTTCAACAGACAGCAGGTGTTTAACTTTATTAATCATACCTTCTACCTGGGGTGTTCCTACAACCACTCTTGGCCGGTTCATCCGTTTTATCCCCAATGCATCTAATGTCTTTTTCTGCACGGCAGGTCTGCCTATTCTGCTTTTTATTTGCGCAATTTTGTATTTTTTCATTTCCCGAATTTTTGTCGGTTTAACCATTAAACACTTTCTCTAAGCTTACGCCACGCTGTTGTGCAACAGCAAAAGGATCCCTGAGTTTTGTGAGGGCATCGATGGTTGCTTTTACGACACTGTGCGGGTTGGATGAGCCTTTTGACTTGGCCAGAACGTCGGTAACACCAACGCTTTCCAGGACGGCGCGCATGGCCCCACCGGCGATAACTCCGGTACCATGAGCGGCAGGTTTTACAAGCACCCTTGCACCACTGTATTTACCTTCCTGGGTATGTGGAATCGTACCTTTGTAAACGGGTACTTTGATCAGGTGTTTCTTGGCATCATCAATGCCTTTACTGATGGCCGTGGTTACCTCTTTGGCCTTACCAAGACCGTAACCAACGACACCATTTTCATTTCCGACAACAACAATAGCCGAAAAGCTGAATGTACGGCCACCCTTGGTTACCTTAGTAACTCGCTGGATACTTACAAGCCTATCTTTGAATTCGATTTCGCTCGACTTAACTTTTTTGATATTTACGTTTGCCATAATCTTAAAATTTTAAGCCCCCTTCTCTTGCTCCTTCTGCCAATGATTTGATTCTTCCATGATAGAGATAACCGTTTCGATCGAACACAATATTTTCGATGCCGGCCTCTTTGGCACGTTCAGCTATCAATTTACCTACTTCACGGGCCTTTTCCGTTTTGGTCATCTTCTTTTCAGCAATATCTTTCAATTGTGATGAGGCAGCTACAAGCGTTTTCCCGTCAAGGTCATCAATCACCTGTGCATATATTGCCTTATTGCTTCTGAATACGGACAACCTGGGTTTTTCTGCCGTACCACGGATTTTTTTTCTCACGCGGTATTTTATCCTTGTCCTTCTGTCGAGTTTCTTTTTTGTTGCCATCCTGATAAAGGAATTATTATATTGAATTACGATTATTTGGCTGCTGCTGCTTTACCTGCTTTTCTGCGGATCACCTCACCCTGGAACAATATACCTTTACCCTTGTAAGGTTCAGGTTTACGGAACGACCGGATTTTTGCAGCCACCTGGCCAATCAACTGCTTATCATGAGATTCCAGAACAATGGTGGGGTTTTTCCCTCTTTCTGTAATTGTATTTAGTTGTACTTCTTTAGGTAACTCAAAGAAGATACTGTGCGAATAACCCAGTGCCAGCTCAAGTACCTGTCCGCTGTGCGAAGCCTTGTAACCAACACCCACTAATTCCTGCACTATTTTGTAACCTTCTGAAACACCTACCACCATATTGTTGATCAGCGACCGGTAAAGTCCATGGAGAGCCATGGTTGGTTTCTGTTCATTAAGTCTCACAACCTTTATCTCTCCATTTTCCACTTTTATTTGGATGTCGCGATTCACTTGTTGTGTAAGTTCACCTTTTGGCCCTTTCACTGTAACAAGGTTGTCGTCTGAAACACTAACACTGACGCCCTGGGGAATTATTACCGGATTATTTCCTATTCGTGACATGATACTTCTTTTTTTAACTTACGTAACAAATTATTTCTCCGCCAATTTTTAATTGCCTTGCCTCTTTGTCGGTCATCAGTCCTTTTGAGGTGGAGACGATTGCGACTCCAAGTCCGTTTAACACACGCGGAAGATCTTTTGTGCCCACGTAGCGACGTAATCCCGGACGGCTAACCCGCATAATCTCATTGATGGCAGGTAATTTAGTCACCGGGTGGTATTTCAGTGCAATTTTGATAGTTTTTGGCATTTTTTCATCCTCAAATTTGTAATTGAGGATATACCCCTTATCAAAGAGTATCTTTGTGATCTCCTTTTTAATACTTGATGCAGGAACTTCTACAACCCTGTGATTGGCCTTTACGGCGTTCCTTATTCTTGTCAGAAAATCTGCAATTGGATCGGTTATCATTTTATTCTCAGTAAAAAAGTTACGTAATACTCTTACCAGCTTGATTTGGTGATTCCGGGAATCAGTCCTTTGTTTGCCATTTCCCGGAAATTAATACGGGATATTCCAAATTGGCGCATATATCCTTTGGGCCTTCCTGATAGCTGGCACCTGTTGTGCAGCCTGACGGGGGAGGCATTTCTCGGGAGTTTTTGAAGGGCTTCCCAATCACCTTGTGCTTTCAGTTCTTCTCTTTTGGCTGCGTATTTTTTCACAAGCCTGGCTCTTTTCACCTCTCGGGCTTTCATGGATTCTTTTGCCATGATCTTATCTATTTATTCTGGTTTCTAAATGGTAATCCAAATTCACGCAATAATGCAAATGCTTCCCTGTCGGTGTTGGCGGTGGTAACAAAATTTATGTCCATGCCATTGATTTTATTCAGCTTGTCGATATTGATTTCAGGGAATATAATTTGTTCAGGTATACCGAGGGAGTAGTTTCCGCGTCCGTCGAATCCCTTGTCGTTCACTCCTTTAAAGTCCCGTATACGGGGGAGTGAAACGGCTACTAGTCTGTCAAGGAATTCATACATACGGGTGCCTCTGAGCGTAACGCGGGTACCAATTGGCATTCCTTTTCTGAGTTTGAAGTTTGAGATGTCCTTTTTGGATTTTGTGGGGACAGCTTTTTGCCCTGCGACCAATGACATCTCTTCCACGGCATTATCAATCAGCTTTTTGTCGGTGATAGCGTCGCCAACGCCCTGGTTTAAACTGATTTTGATCAGTCTGGGTGCCTGCATGGGATTGGTGTAACCAAATTCCTTCATGAGAGCAGGCACTATTTCTTTAGTATACTTATCCTTAAGTCTTGGTGTGATGCTCATTGCTAAATTTCCTCCCCTGTCTTTTTGGAATATCTTACCAACCGGTTGTTTTCGTTTCGTTTTCTTCCGATTCGTGTCGGATTGCCTTTGGCATCCACTATCATCAGGTTGGAGATGTGGATACTGGCTTCTTTTTTGAGGATACCGCCTTGTGGGTTTGCAGTGTTGGGTTTAGTATGTTTGGATGCCATATTAACACCTTCAACGAAGGCTCTTTGCTTTTTTGCATCCACCATAAGGACTTTCCCTGTGGCGCCTTTTTCGTTGCCTGCAATTACCTGGACGGTATCTCCTTTTTTAATGTGGAATTTGCGTAACATAAGTATATTCGGTTATAGCACTTCGGGTGCCAGTGAAACGATTTTCATAAACTGTTTTTCCCTCAATTCGCGGGCTACCGGGCCAAAGATACGAGTTCCGCGCATTTCTTCGTTGGCTGTCAGGAGCACAACGGCATTATCATCAAATTTGATATAACTGCCATCGGGTCTTCTTACGTGTTTTTTGGTTCTAACCACCACCGCTTTTGAAACAGTGCCTTTTTTGATATTACCTGATGGCAAGGCATGTTTAACAGTTACGATAATTTTATCGCCAATGCCGGCATAGCGGCGGCGGGTACCTCCGAGCACCCTGATGCAGAGCACCTCTTTTGCTCCGCTGTTGTCGGCAACTGCCAATCTGGATTCTTGCTGTATCATAACTATTTCGCTCTTTCAAGGATTTCAACTAATCTCCAACATTTATTTTTGCTCAAAGGCCGGGTTTCCATAATACGCACGGTATCCCCGATGTTACAGTCGTTTTTATCATCATGGGCCATGAAGCGGGATGTTTTTTTAACAAACTTCCCGTATTTTGGATGACGAACTCTCCGCAGAACCTCCACAACAACAGATTTTTCCATCTTGTTGCTTACCACAACACCTGTTCTTTCTTTTCTGTTCTTTCTGGTTTCCATTTCTGTAATGCTTTATTTCGTTTCTTCTAATTCCCTTTTCCTGAGCTCTGTCAAAATCCGGGCTACAGTTCTGCGATAATATTTTATTCTCATTGGATTTTCCAATGGTGATACCGCATGGTTCATGTTCAGTTTTAGCAACTGCTTTCTTTCTTCTTCCAGACGTTCGTGGAGTTCGCCGGTTGACATTTCGTGTATTACACTCTGCTTCATCTTTGCGTGTATTTGTTTAATTTGCAGCTTTCCCGTTACTTCGGATGGTCAGATCTGGCGGGTTACCCGGAGAACCTGATTCTACCGGTTCTGATTTGCATTATTTTTCCCTGCAAAAAGGCTGCAAAGTTACAATTTTTTTCCGATAGTTGAACAAACATTAATAATCATAATCTCTTCTTATCACAAATTTTGTAGCGACAGGAAGTTTTTGTGCGCCGAGGCGCATGGCCTCTTTGGCTGTTTCCAGCGGCACACCATCAGCTTCAAAAAGAATCCTTCCGGGACAAACTCTGGCAACAAAATACTCTGGCGCACCTTTTCCTTTACCCATACGGACCTCTGCTGGTTTTTTAGTGATGGGTTTATCAGGAAAGATTCGAATCCAGAGTTGTCCTTCACGTTTCATCCGACGAGTGATAGCCTGACGGGCAGCTTCAATCTGCCTTCCGGTTATCCAGTTGGTATCAAGCGATTTAATACCAAAAGAGCCGAAAGCCAATTCAGCACCGCGCTTGGTGTTGCCTTTCATGCGGCCCTTTTGCATCTTCCTGAACTTGGTTTTCTTGGGCTGTAACATTATTCTATTCGTTTTCGTGTTTGACTAATTCTGCAATCATCTTATTTCTTTCGTCTGCCTCCAAAACGACTGCCGCCGCTTGCGCGGGGTTTGGCCGGTTCTTGCACGAAAGGAGTTAATTCCGGTTTTCCAAATATTTCTCCTTTACAAATCCACACCTTAATTCCAATACGTCCATAGGTAGTATGTGCCTCTACAGCTGCATAATCAATATCAGCCCTGAGTGTATGGAGGGGAATTCTTCCTTCTTTGTAGGTTTCATTACGGGCCATTTCGGCGCCACCCAACCTGCCGCTAACCATTACCTTGATTCCTTCCGCTCCCAGGCGCATGGTAGAGGAGATAGCTGTTTTTACAGCACGACGGAAAGAAATGCGGCCTTCGATCTGCTTTGCGACATTATGTGCAACCAGAAAGGCATCGAGTTCCGGGCGTTTGATCTCGCTTATATTGATCTGTATTTCTTTTTTGGTAAGTTTTTTAAGCTCTTCCTTGAGTTTGTCAACCTCCTGACCTCCCTTCCCAATAATGATACCAGGTCGGGCTGTGTTAATATTAACGGTAACAAGCTTCAGGGTTCGCTCAATAAAAATTTTTGACACACCTGCCTTGGCCAAACGTACATATAGGTACTTACGGATTTTATCGTCTTCAACCAGTTTGGCTGCATATTTTTTCCCGCCATACCAGTTGGAGTCCCATCCCCTGATAATACCGAGCCTGAGGCCGATTGGATTAGTTTTTTGTCCCATCTGAGAAATATTTATTCGTTTGTTTCGATTGTATTCTTGCTGTCCACAAAAAGGGTTACGTGGTTGGAGCGTTTCCTGATGCGATGCGCTCTTCCCTGGGGTGCAGGGCGCAGGCGTTTCAGCATTCTGGCGCTGTCAACATATATTTCTTTAACATAGAGGTTGTTATCTTCTATGCGCTTCCCTTCGTTTTTGTTTTGCCAATTGGCGATAGCTGACAGCAGGAGTTTTTCAAGCCGCTGTGCTGCCTCTTTTTTGGTGTATCGCAAAATGGCAAGGGCCTTATTCACTTCCTGCCCCCTGATAAGATCAGCTACAAGGCGCATTTTTCTTGGTGATGTAGGGCAATTGCTCAATTTGGCAACATATTGATTTTTTTTCTCTTCCTTAAGCTTTTCAGCCCTAAGATGCTTTCTTAATCCCATGTCAATGAAGTTTATTTTTTGCCTTTATCTTTTTTTCCTGCATGTCCTCTGAATATCCGTGTAGGAGCAAATTCTCCAAGTTTATGGCCCACCATGTTTTCGGTGATATAGACAGGTATAAACTTGTTACCGTTGTGAACGGCTATTGTCATTCCTACAAAATCGGGGGAAATCATGGACGCCCTCGACCAGGTCTTAATGACAGACTTTTTACTGCTGGCAGACATGGCCAGGACTTTTTTTTCCAGTTTATGATGGATATAAGGTCCTTTTTTTAATGAACGACTCATATGAATGTATTTTTGCTGTTATCAGATGATTATTTCTTTTTTCTTTCGATGATGAGCCTGTTCGAGGCTTTCTTTTTATTGCGCGTCTTATATCCTTTGGCAGGCAGGCCTTTACGGCTGCGAGGATGTCCGCCTGATGCACGACCCTCACCACCACCCATGGGATGGTCTACGGGGTTCATAGCTACAGGACGTGTTCTTGGACGCCGTCCCAACCAGCGTGATCGTCCTGCCTTGCCCGACATTTCGTGCATGTGGTCAGGATTGGAGGCGCTGCCAATGGTTGCTTTGCAAGTAACCAACACCATTCTGATTTCTCCCGATGGAAGTTTCAGCAAAGCATATCTGCCTTCGCGGGATGTCAGTTGAGCATAAGTACCAGCACTGCGCGCCATTTTGCCGCCCTGTCCGGGTCTAAGCTCAATGTTGTGCACGATACTTCCCAGAGGGACATCCTTTAAAAACATAGCATTACCTATATCCGGCGTTGCTTTTTCGCCCGACATAAGCGTTTGTCCCACCTGCAAACCAACAGGTGCAATGATATACCGCTTTTCACCGTCGGCATAATTCAGCAAAGCAATACGAGCCGAACGATTCGGATCATATTCGATGCTTTTCACAGTGGCCGGAATGCCATCTTTATCTCTTTTGAAATCGATGATCCGGTATCTTTTTTTATGACCTCCGCCTACATAGCGTACTGTCATCTTACCTTCGTTGTTTCTGCCTCCCGATCTCTTTTTACCCCTTACAAGGCTTTTTTCCGGCTTGGTTGCAGTAATGTCATCAAATGCGCTGATTACTTTGTTGCGTTGCCCCGGGGTAGTCGGTTTAAACTTTTTTAAAGCCATGAGTCCTTAAATATTGCTGTAAAAATCAATTGACTGGCCTTCGCTCAAAGTGACGATTGCCTTCTTAAAGTTATTCTTTCGTCCGGATTGAAAGCCGGTGCGGGTGTATCGTGTCTGGCGTTTGCCAAGATACACCATGGTATTTACCGAGTCTACCGTTACGTCATACATCTGTTCAATCGCAACTTTTATCTGCGATTTTGTAGCACGTTTGTCCACGATAAAGCCATAACGGCCGGGAAACTTTTCAGTAACCGCCGTCATCTTCTCGGTAATCAGTGGCTTAATGAGTACTTGCATGGTTATCATGTTTTATGGGATCGATCTTTTTCCAATCCCTGTCATCAATGGTTTTACCTTTTCAGCAAAATGTTTTCAACTTCATTTATGGCGCTTTCCATCATCAGGATATGTTCTGCATGAAGGATCATATATGTATTGAGTTGTGAAGCGTTTATGGTAAAGGCCTTGGGGATGTTTCGGGCAGATAGCTGCACTATCCTGTCATTACCGGACATCACGAGGAGGGATTTTTTCCCTTCCATCTCAAAACTCCTGAGTATGTCAAGATACTTTTTTGTTTTGGGTTCATCCATGGTAAAGTCTTCCAGCACCATAATCCGGTCTTCTTTTGCTTTGTATGACAAAGCAGATTTGCGCGCAAGGCTTTTTACTTTTTTGTTTATTTTGAAGCTATAATCCCTGGGTTTGGGACCAAATACAACACCACCGCCTCTGAGCAGCGGAGATTTGATATCACCAATACGTGCTGCTCCTGTTCCTTTTTGCCGGCGTAACTTCCTGGTACTACCTTTCACCTCGTTGCGCTCTTTTGTTTTGTGGGTTCCCTGACGTCTGTTTGCCAAATGATGCTTCACGGCAAGATATATTACGTGGTCATTGGGGGTAATCCCAAAAATATCATCGTTTAAGGCAACGGTTTTATCGGTTTTTTTCCCATCTATGCTATAGACTGCTAACTCCATCTTTCCAGAATTAAATATGATCCATTTGGTCCTGGTACAGAACCTTTAACAATAACTAAATTTTTCTCGGGGATGAGTTTCATGATCTGCAGGTTGATCATTTTCACTCTTTTTCCGCCTGTTCGGCCTCCCATACGCATTCCTTTGAATACCCTTGAAGGCCAAGAAGAAGCACCGAGTGATCCGGGGGCACGTAAACGGTTGTGCTGACCGTGGGATGCCTGTCCGACACCCGAAAAGCCGTGTCGCTTAACAACTCCCTGAAAACCTTTCCCCTTGCTGATACCTACCACATCAATGTATTCACCTTCGATAAATACATCCGCGGTAAGCACTTCACCAAATTCTTTTCTTTGACCGGGTTCGAAGCGGGTAAATTCAGCCAGCACCTTTTTAGGTGTCGTTTTCGCTTTTTTAAAGTGCCCTAACAACGGTTTGGTGCACAATTTTTCGCGTTTCTCATCAAAACCAAGCTGAATGGCGTCGTACCCATCCTTATCTTTGGTAAGTATTTGCGTAACCACGCAGGGACCGGCTTCGATAACCGTGCAGGGTATATTTTTCCCTTCGGCATCAAAAATGCTGGTCATTCCTATTTTCTTTCCAATTAATCCTGACATCTTTCGTCGATTTAACAAAAATGAGCAATCGTATTCTTTACAATGCTTAGACCTTGATTTCCACTTCAACACCACTGGGCAGCTCAAGTTTCATGAGCGCATCCACGGTTTTTGAGGAAGAAGAATAAATATCTAACAGCCTTTTGTATGAGCACAGTTGAAACTGTTCCCTGGACTTTTTATTAACAAATGGCGACCGCAAAACGGTAAACTTCCTTTTGTGCGTTGGAAGCGGTATTGGACCATTTACCACCGCACCTGTTGTCTTCACAGTCTTCACGATTTTTTCGGCAGACTTATCCACCAGGTTATAATCGTATGATTTTAATTTGATTCGAATTTTGTGACTCACGGTTTCCTTAATTTAAAACGGTTTATGTTTTTACACCATATAGTTTCTCAATCACCTCGTTTGCGATATTAGGCGGAACCTCTTCAAAATGTGAAAACTCCATGGTAGAGAGTGCCCTGCCCTGGGTTAAGGTTCTCAAAGCAGTTACATAACCAAACATTTCTGCCAGTGGTGTTTTTGCGTTTACCACCTGAAGATTATTTCTTTGGGCGATGCCGCTAAGGTGTCCCCGCCGGCGATTGATATCGCCAACAACGTCACCTACATATTCTTCCGGTGTAACTACTTCCAGTTTCATAACAGGTTCGAGCAACACCGATCTGGATTTTCTGCATGCATTTCTGAATGCTATTTTGGCAGCCAGTTCGAAAGACAAAGAATCCGAATCGACGTTATGATAAGAACCATCCAGCAAGGTTACTTTTAGGCTCTCAAGAGGATAACCTGCCAAAACACCATTTTGCATGGCCATTTTAAAACCCTTCTGTATGGATGGAATATATTCTTTTGGGATGTTACCCCCTTTGACCTGATCAATGAACTGTAGTCCGTCAATGCCTTCATCGGCGGGTCCGATTTCAAAAACAATATCGGCAAATTTTCCTTTACCACCTGTTTGCTTTTTATAAATCTCGCGGTGTGATACGGTGGTTGTGATCGCTTCCTTGTATGCCACCTGTGGTGCTCCCTGATTGGCTTCAACCTTGAATTCGCGTTTAAGCCTGTCAAGCAATATTTCCAGGTGCAGTTCACCCATACCGCTGATGATTGTCTGACCGCTGTCTGGATCTGTTTTGACCTGAAATGTGGGGTCTTCTTCAACCAGCTTTGCCAGTGCCATATTGAGCTTGTCAAGGTCAGCCTGGGTTTTGGGTTCGATGGCCACGCTGATCACAGGTTCGGGGAAGGTGATAGACTCAAGCAGGATGGGATGTTTTTCGTCGCACAATGAGTCGCCGGTGTGGATATTTTTGAATCCCACGGCGGCACCTATATCTCCGGCTTCAATGACCTTGATCGGGTTTTGTTTGTTGGCGTGCATCTGCAGGATACGGGAAATCCGCTCTTTTTTGTTGGTTGATGCATTGAGCACATAAGATCCTTCGGCCAAACTACCGCTGTAGACGCGAAAAAAGCAAAGCCGGCCCACATAGGGGTCGGTGGCAATTTTAAAAGCCAGCGCAGCAAAGGGTTCAGCGGCACTGGTTTTGCGTATCTCTGTTTTTTCTGTTTTTGGATTGACTCCCTCAACGGATTCAACATCGACAGGGGAGGGAAGAAATTTAGCCACAGCATCCAGCAGAGCCTGAATGCCTTTATTTTTAAAGGCTGATCCGCATAAAACCGGGGTTATTTTGCGATCAATGGTGGCTTTACGAATAATGCCAATCATTTCGTCTTCCTGGATTGAATTTGGATCCATCATGAATTTTTCCAGGAGTTCTTCACTTTCCTCAGCACATCCTTCAACCAGGATTGTCCGATATTTTTCGGTAATATCCTTTAATTCTTCGGGGATAGGGATTTCAACAAAACTCATACCCAGGGATTGTTCTTCCCATACATAAGCTTTGTTGGTTATCAGGTCGACTACTCCACGGAAGTCTTCTTCAAAGCCAATGGGTATTTGCAGGGGTACAGCATTCATGCCGAGGCGTTCCTTAATTTTGTCAACCACGGCAAAAAAATCAGCCCCGGCTCGATCCATCTTGTTGATAAAACTTATCCGGGGCACTTTATATTTATCGGCTTGTCGCCATACAGTTTCGGATTGGGGTTCTACGCCACCTACGGCGCAAAACAGTGCGATAGCGCCATCAAGCACCCGGAGGCTGCGTTCTACCTCAACGGTAAAATCTACATGGCCGGGTGTATCAATGATATTGATTTTATATTGGTTGTTACGGTAGTTCCAAAAAGTGGTTGTGGCAGCGGAAGTAATGGTAATACCACGCTCCTGCTCCTGCACCATCCAGTCCATGGTGGCAGCACCGTCGTGCGTTTCACCCAGACGATGGTTGACACCGGTATAAAACAGTATCCGCTCGGTAGTTGTTGTCTTACCGGCGTCGATATGTGCCATAATACCGATGTTGCGTGTATATTGTAAATCTCTTGCCACTTTAATTATAATGAACCGTTTTTTGTAATCAGAATCTGAAATGAGAGAATGCTTTGTTGGCATCGGCCATACGGTGCATATCCTCTTTTCTTTTAAAAGAACCACCTTCCTCTTTGCTGGCAGCAATAATCTCGCCTGCCAGTTTGGCAGCCATTCCTTTTTCGTTGCGTTTGCGCGCAAAAGATATAAGGCTTTTGATACCAACCGACATTTTCCGATCCGGTCTGATTTCAGAGGGGATTTGAAAAGTTGCACCCCCAATTCTCCGGCTGCGTACTTCGACGGACGGTGTTACATTGGCCAAACCCTTTTTGAAGATTTCCAGACCGTCTTCCTTGGTTTTCTCCGTGATGATGTCAATTGCATCATAAAACATTTCGTAGGCAAGGTTCTTTTTGCCCCTGAGCATCATGTTGTTTACAAAGCGGGTAACCAATACATCGTTAAACCTTGGATCAGGCAGCAATACGCGCTTTTTTGGTTTTGACTTTCTCATTGTACTGTCAATTATTATTTTTCGTCTGGATCAAACTATTTTTTCTCCTTTGGCCTTTTGGTTCCATATTTTGAGCGTCGTTGTGTACGACCTTCCACTCCACTGGTATCCAAAGCACCACGAACAATGTGATACCTTACACCAGGTAAATCTTTTACCCTTCCTCCACGAATCAATACAATGGAGTGTTCCTGCAGGTTATGACCCTCTCCCGGAATGTAAGCGTTCACCTCTTTGCCGTTGGTAAGCCTTACCCTTGCGACTTTACGCATAGCCGAATTTGGCTTCTTGGGAGTAGTGGTGTAAACACGAACACACACACCCCTGCGCTGCGGGCACGCATCCAATGCGGGTGATTTGCTCTTGTAGGTCACCTTTTTACGCCCTTTTCGAACCAATTGCTGAATTGTTGGCATACTTTGATCTCAATTTTTAGTAAAAACTTCGTTTATATTTTGTTAAATCCAATGAATCCCGATTTTTGGGAGTGCAAAGGTAGAAGTTATTTTTTGAATAACAATAAGCAAAAGCAAAATATTTTTGCTCCCTTTAATAACCCAATCATGCAGGAATTGTAAACCCCTTGTTTTTGAGGGGCACAAAGGTACAATAATTTTATGATTTTTTAACCTGAAAACATCTGTTTTTTTTGAAGAATTTCCTGATCCCGGCCAATTACAAACTTATTGCAAAAAGAAAACCGAAGGTATTGCACGCAATGTTTTCAACGGGATGACCCAGGCATAAATAGCTGTTTTACAGATTGATGGATTAAACAAAGGCAAGCTTCGGACCAGAGCTGGTCACAGGTAAAAAGCCAGGGCCTGACATACATAGCCAGAGAATACCCAATGCCATAAAAAAATGTTTACCTGGTAAAACGGTATGCAGCTTCTTCCATTTCCTTTACATTACGGAATGGTCGCGGTGGATTGAGATGTTTAGCCAGAAAACGGTATATCTCAAAACGAATGTCCCGGCCGGCCCGGTGATCCATCCTGTCGAATGAATGGCCACCGGGTATATCTTCATAGATACGGTATTCGAAATCTTTATTATGGGCCTTCAGTGTATTAATTAGGTTTTGCACTTCAAGCACATGTACATCCTCATCAATGGTGTTGGTATGAATAAGTAGCGGAGTTTCCAATTTGTGGGCATGGTACACAGGCGACCGGCGTCTGTATTCATCAATATTTTCGTGAACTGCCTGCCCGATGTGGTGATCCGCAGCAAACCAATCCATTTCATAAGCAGGGCGCTTATACCCCATGCGCGCTATCAGGTCACTGACGGGTACACCGGCGAAAACCGCGCGGTAATCGTTGGGGTGTTCAAAAGCATTCATCAATGAAATCATCCCACCATGACTCCAGCCAATGAGCCCCACACGCCGTTGATCCACAATGTCATAATTTTGCAGCATCAGCAGCATGCTTTCATGCACGTCATCGTTTTCCAGACCGCCATAATCGATCCGCTGGTGCAATCCTTTTCCGTAGCCTGTACTGCCCCGGTACTCAGGTGCTACAACAATATATTGCTGCGCCATCAGCTCCCGGATAATATGGGTATAATAAGTGTTGAAATCACCGTGTACACCACCATGGGGAAACACCAGCAATGGATATTTCTTTGAAGGGTCAACATCTTTCGGAATAAAAACATACGTCCAAAACTTGACAGGGTTTTTACCATGAAGGGTTGTTGCCGTTTCAAAGCCCCTTGGAGGAGGCCCGGCCAAAAACAGCTTGTCGATATATGCCACATCTCCTACTACCTTGTGCCACATTACATCATCAATGGCTTTTTCTAAAACATCAAATCGATAGCGGAGATCCCGCAATTCCTCCAGGACAGCCTTCTGGTTGTCCAGTAATTCCTGATTCGAAACCTGTGCCACAGAAGGTGTTGATAATAAGCCATATACAACTCCAATGGCAGATAATATAACCAAGCTTTTCATAAAGTGACTCATAGCTATATGTTGTTAATGTAAATAGTTGGAAAACCTTTATTACCATGTTTGGAACCGTAAAGATATAAAGAATTTCAAAGCTTTTGAGCCAGCGATGGAACAGTATCCGGGAAGCAGGAATAAGATCATTGCAAGGATTATTTCTTTAATATATATTGGTATGTGTGATGACGGAAAGTCAGCAGTGCCCATATAAATTCCTATCTTTGCCAACGCAATATTATATGTCGCATAAAACTCCCCCGGGGATGACATAAGTTGCCAATGCCGGCAATCTGAGGAGCTTTCATAACATCACATTTCAACATCCTCATCGGTCGATATTCAAGCCATTGATGGTACGATAGATTTGCGGCATTGCATTAAAGGTTTTTTAAATTTGCTGAAGTTATCCCGGGAGCATTGTTAGAAGAGTATTATTATGATTGATTTTCTGAAGGACTTGAATGATTCGCAGCAGCAAGCTGTTACTTCTGCAGAAGGGCCGTCGATGGTAATTGCCGGTGCAGGAAGCGGAAAAACGAGGGTCATCACTTACAGGGTGGCTTACCTGCTGCATAAAGGTGTGGCACCGTTCAGGATTCTCGCCCTGACCTTCACCAACAAGGCTGCCCGCGAGATGCGCGAACGTATTGCCGCCCTGGTTGATCCTTCTGCTGCCAAGGGCTTATGGATGGGAACCTTTCACAGCATTTTCGCCCGAATACTCAGGTCGGAAGCGGAAAAACTGGATTATCCCTCCCATTTTACCATTTATGATACGGAAGACTCAAAAAGGGTCATCAAAAAGATTGTGAAAGAGCAAAATCTTGATGACAAAACCTACACACCGGGATATGTGTTGCACAGGATATCCAATGCCAAAAATAACCTTATCTCCGCAAAGGATTACCTTGACGACGGTGACATTCAGATGCATGATCGCCAAAACAGAAAACCACAGCTTGGTCTGATCTACAGCATTTACCAGCAAAAACTTCACAAAGCCGGTGCCATGGATTTTGATGATTTGCTGTTCAATATGAACATTCTGCTGAGGGATTTTCCGGAGGTGCTGTACAAATACCAGCAACGTTTTGAGTATATTCTTGTGGATGAATACCAGGATACCAATTTCTCACAATACCTTATTATTAAAAAACTTGCAGCCAACAACGAAAATATTTGTGTGGTGGGCGATGATGCACAAAGTATATATGCATTCCGGGGTGCGAACATTCAGAACATTCTTAACTTCAAGCATGATTATGCGGATATGAAGCTATTCAAACTGGAACAAAACTACCGTTCGACGGCCCATATCGTATCGGCTGCCAACAGTGTGATTGCCCGTAATAAAGACCAGATCCATAAAAAGATATGGACAAGCAATGCGCCAGGTGAAAAGATCCACATCATAGAAACGGCCAATGAAGGTGACGAAGCCTATGTGGTCGCCAACCGGATTTTTGAGTTTATTCAACAGCAACGCTTGCCCAACAGCGATTTTGCGATATTATACCGTACAAATGCTCAATCGAGGGCCATGGAGGAAGCGTTGCGCCGGTTAAATATTCCTTACAGAATATTTGGCAGTGTTTCCTTTTATCAGAGGAAAGAGATCAAAGACCTGCTGGCATACTTCCGCCTTGTAATCAATCACCGTGATGAGGATGCACTTTTGCGCATCATCAATTTCCCTGCAAGGGGTATTGGGTCAACCTCCATAGACAAGTTAATGGCAGCTGCCGGAGAGAGTGGTGCAACACTCTGGGATGTGGTAAACGACCCACAGGCTCACAGGGTAATGGTACATAGCGGAATCATGAATAAGCTGGCTGATTTTGTAACCATGATCAAGGCCTTTTCAGCGAGCCTGTTTACCATGAATGCCTACGAATTGGGTGAAAAGATCGTCAATAAATCCGGGATTCGTAAGCTGTATTTTGAAGATGGTACGCCTGAAAGTTTAAACAGGCGCGACAACATTGAAGAATTGCTTACAGCTCTGAAAGATTTTGTCCTTTACGAAGAAGATCAGGAAGCAGAGAAATCAGCAACATCGCGGACACTGGATGAGTTTATGCAGGACATCGCGCTGCTTACCGACGCTGATACTCAGAAAGATAAGGATAACGGTACGAATACCGTTTCGTTAATGACCATCCATGCTGCCAAAGGCCTGGAATTCCCCTATGTTTTTATTACCGGTGTGGAGGAGAACCTGTTTCCATCCCAACTTTCCATCAACAGTCAGGCCGAGCTCGAAGAAGAAAGGCGGCTTTTTTATGTAGCCATGACTCGTGCCATGAAGCTGGCCACGGTGACCTATGCTGAAACGCGCTTCAGATACGGGAATTTCAACATGTGTGAACCGAGCCGTTTTATTGACGAGCTAGATCAGAAATTTGTTCATTATCTGACCCCTGCGGGAAGGAGAGCACGCAAACACATGTCTCAGGAAAGTTTTGCAGAAAGTCTGAGAAAATTTACCAGGTTAACCGGCAGCGACCAACAGCCGGGTATTGCAGAGGAACCGTCTGATAAAACGAATTCGCCGGTTACAACAGAAAACGATGAATTTGCCATCCTGGACGCTGCTGCACTGGCAGTAAATATGCAGGTGAAACATCAGCGTTTTGGCAATGGTGTGGTGGTCGCCCTTGAAGGCAGCGGGCAAAACGCGAAAGCCACAGTCCAGTTTGCCGGTGCCGGAAAAAAACAGCTGCTTTTAAAATATGCCCGGCTAAAAATAGTTTAGTTTAATGGTGTGCACAACATATTATTGATAATTATTCGTTAACTTTGCAGTAAATTTTGACAACGGATACCAGTGGGTACACCAGCCACCTTTCCAACCTGAACCAACCCACATACATCCCGAGTATTTTATATCAAAAAACATATAACAAACCCATGGAGTATAACACTTCCCGCTCTAAGATGAATATTTCGGAATATGGCCGTAATATTCAAAAAATGATAGAATACATAATGTCTGTTGAAGACAAGGAAAAGCGCAATCAATTGGCCCGTGCTACCATCAATGTGATGGGACAGCTGAACCCCCATCTTCGCGATGTAAATGATTTCAAGCATAAGTTATGGGATCATTTGTTCATCATGTCGGACTTTAAGCTGGATGTTGACTCACCCTATCCGGTGCCATCGCCCGAAACGCTATCGCGTAAACCCGAGACACTGGATTACAGTTCCAACAATGTTACGTTCAAGCATTACGGCCGGCACATTGAGCGTATCATTGAAAAAGCCTGTGAGTTGGAAGACGGTCATATGAAAGACGTCCTGATTAACCTGATTGCCAATCATTTGAAAAAGTCCTACCTCACCTGGAACCGTGATGCCGTAACCGATGAAGAGATTGCCAAGCATCTTGAGATTCTTTCCGCCGGGAAGTTAAGTCTCCAGAAGGATGTAAAGCTGCACGAAACCAGCGATATCCTTTCTAAGAATAAGAAGAAGAAGTTTCCCGGAAAACACCCCGGCCCAAAAAATTATCCCCACAAAAGCAGAAAGAATTAACCCGGCACGGGCTTCTGAATTTCATATTTCTGGCCGCAAAGCATCTTGTTTTTTTTCGATTTACAAACATCAAAACAAACAGAAAAATGAGTTCTTTTTTGATCAACGGCGGAAAGCAGCTGAAAGGTGAAATAACTCCGCAAGGTGCCAAAAATGAGGCTCTGCAGGTAATTTGTGCCACCCTGCTTACAGATGAAGAAGTTGTGGTGGAAAACGTTCCGAGCATTCGGGATGTATTGAAGCTCATTGATTTACTTTCAGATTTTGGTGTAGAAGTAAATAAGTTGTCGGATAGTGCTTACAGTTTTCGTGCTGATCGGGTAAATATTGATCTGCTTTATGATGAATCTTTCTGTAAGAAGGTTGCCCAGTTGCGCGGTTCTGTCATGATCGTTGGCCCGTTGCTTGCCAGATTTGGCAAAGCATCCATACCCAAGCCCGGCGGGGACAAAATCGGACGCAGACGACTTGACACGCATTTCCTGGGACTGGAAAAGCTGGGTGCACGTTTTCATTATGACAAGCAAAGTTCATTTTATCATATAGAAGGAAATAACCTTCGGGGATGTTATATTTTGCTGGAGGAAGCGTCGGTAACAGGTACTGCAAATGTTGTAATGGCAGCCACACTGGCAAAGGGCACAACTACCATTTATAATGCTGCCTGCGAGCCATACATTCAGCAGTTGTGCAAGATGCTCAACCTTATGGGGGCTATGATTTCGGGAATCGGATCAAACCTGTTAACCATACAAGGGGTTGACAGCCTTGGCGGATGCAGGCACCGCATGCTTCCGGATATGATTGAAATCGGCAGTTTTATTGCCATGGCCGCCATGACACGCTCCGAGATTGTCATCAAGGAAGTGGCTTATGACAAATTGGGTGTCATACCCGATGTTTTCAGAAAACTTGGCGTGGTGCTCGAGCGGCGCGGAGAAGATCTGTTTATTCCTTCGCTGGATAGTTATGAGGTAGACACCTACATTGACGGAAGCATCCTAACCATCAGCGATGCACCCTGGCCGGGTTTCTCTCCCGACTTGCTAAGTGCGGTGCTGGTGCTTGCCACGCAAGCCAAAGGCAGCGTTCTGGTACATCAAAAAATGTTTGAAAGCAGGCTGTTTTTTGTGGATAAGCTTATTGACATGGGTGCTCAGATCATTTTATGCGACCCACACCGTGCCACAGTGATCGGACTTGACAGGAAATACCCCCTCAAACCACTGGAGATGGTATCCCCGGATATTCGTGCAGGTGTTGCCCTGCTTATTGCCGCCCTGAGTGCCGAAGGCAAGAGTATCATCCATAATATTGAACAAATTGACAGGGGTTACCAGTTTATCGAGGAAAGACTGGGAAAACTTGGCGCAGACATCCAAAGATTATAAATACTGACAAAATGGCTTTTTTCATTTTGTGGCAAAGCTTTTGATGAGCTCTGCAAAGCCTTTTTATTTCATGTTAATGACAATAATGTAGAAGAAAACAACAAGGGCATGTCAAAAAAAGAAAAAATCAGGACAGAAAAAGATAAGGAAAAGGATGCACAGGTTCATGAAACACATGAAGGTGAGGTGATTAGAGACCAGTCGCCCGAAGAGGCATCCGGCCAGGGAGAAAATAATATGCAGAATGACATTACTGGAAGTGACAAAACTGCAGTTTTTGAACAAACCATAGAGGAATTGCAAGGCAAACTTGAGGAGGCAAACGACAAATTTTTGCGTCTGTTTTCCGAGTTTGACAATTACCGGAAACGTGTTACAAGGGAGAGGATTGAGCTGTCGAAGACGGCTGCGGAAAATATTATCGTTTCCTTGTTGCCTGTATTGGATGATTTGGAAAGGGCAAGTAAAACCGTTCAGAAGATGCAGGACAAAGATTTGAAAGATCATGTGGAAAGTGAGGGTATATTGTTGATATACAACAAGTTTAAAAACATACTCAAACAAAAGGGTGTAGAGGAAATACCTGCCGAGGGACATGATTTTGACACGGATTATCATGAAGCTATCACCCATATGCCTGCACCGGAAGAACACATGAAGGGCAAAGTGATGGAGGAGGTTCAGAAGGGTTATTTGCTAAACGGCAAAGTAATCAGGTTTGCCAGGGTGGTAGTTGCGAATTAGTGCCTGATTCATTCATTCAGGCATTGTTATGCCAATAGAAGGATAAAATATGTCGAAAAGAGATTATTACGAAGTTCTTGGTGTTTCACGCGATGCCAAACCGGAGGAGATTAAAAAAGCCTATCGTAAAAAAGCGTTGCAGTACCATCCAGATAAAAACCCCGGAGACCCTGCGGCTGAGGCCAAATTCAAGGAGGCTGCCGAAGCCTATGAAGTACTGAGGGATACCGACAAAAAGGCCAGGTATGACCAATATGGTCACGCAGGTGTGGGTAACAATTTTGGGGGAAGCGGTTTCGGTGGTGGTATGACCATGGAGGATATTTTCAGTCAGTTTGGAGATATCTTTGGCGGTGCTTTTGGCGGTGGTTTTAGTGGCTTTGGTGGCACAGGCAGCCGCAGGAGCGCCAGGCGCGTAAACCGGGGGTCGAATTTACGCATCAAAGTAAAGCTGACCCTTGAAGACGTTTTGAAAGGTGCCGAAAAAAAGATCAAGGTCAGCAAGTATGTAGCCTGCTCGCCATGTAATGGCAGCGGAGCGAAAGGAGGCAGTGCTTTCAGTACCTGTTCCACATGTAATGGTGCCGGGCGCGTAACCCGTGTAACAAATACCTTTCTGGGACAGATGCAAACCACCTCAACCTGCCCCAGCTGCAGTGGTGAGGGGCAAACGATTCAGGACAAATGCTCTTCATGCTATGGTAATGGCATCGTGAAGGACAGTGAAGTAATCAGTATCAATATTCCACCCGGAGTCGAAGAAGGCATGCAACTGTCGCTCAGTGGCAAGGGGAATGCCGCTCCAAGGGGAGGCATACCCGGTGATCTGATCGTACTGGTGGAAGTTGAACAGCATGAAAGACTGATCCGTGACGGCATGAACCTGCTTTACGACCATTACATAAGCTTTCCCGATGCTGCATTGGGGACCGGTATCGAAGTTCCTACTCTCGAGGGGAAAGCAAGAATCCAGATTGAACCAGGCACGCAGTCGGGCAAAGTGCTCCGGCTAAAAGGGAAGGGGCTCCCCTCAGTGAACGCATATGGCCGCGGCGACCTGCTTGTCAACATTAATGTGTGGACACCTCAGAAACTCAGCGCCGCCGAAAAAGAAGCACTCACCAATATGAAACAATCAGAAAATTTCGTTCCCAATCCCAAAAAAAGTGACAAGAGTTTTTTCGAACGGATGAAGGACGTGTTTAATTAATACCCCGAATAACCTATGGAATATCTGCTGCGAGCCGAACACGTCACAAAGGAATATGCAAAACACCGTGCACTGAGCGATGTAAGCATGAATGTACCCGCTCAAAGTATTTTTGGATTACTGGGTCCCAATGGTGCCGGTAAAACCACCTTTATCAGGATCATCAACCAGATCATTGGCGCCGATGGAGGCACCATCTGGTTTAACAATGAGCCACTTAAACCCAAGCATGTACAATATATCGGTTACCTGCCTGAAGAACGCGGCCTTTATAAAAAGATGAAAGTCGGCGAACAGGCATTGTATTTAGCCAGGTTAAAAGGGCTTAAGCGTAATGAAGCACTAAAAAAGCTGAAAGATTGGTTTGAACGTTTTGACCTGTTACCATGGTGGGACAAAAAAGTAGAAGAATTATCCAAAGGGATGCAACAAAAGGTGCAATTCATTATCACCGTTCTGCATAATCCCCGCCTGCTTATTTTTGATGAGCCCTTTAGCGGCTTCGATCCCATCAATGTCAATATCCTTAAGGAAGAAATCCTGAAACTGCGGCGCAACGGTTCAACCATCATCTTTTCTACCCACAACATGGGTTCGGTGGAGGAGCTCTGCGACCATATTGCACTGATCAATAAATCAGAAAAAATCCTGGAAGGGGAAGTGCATCAAATAAAAAAGGCATACAAAAGCATGATTTATGAGGCCGAGGTTGATCAATTACAAAAACCGCTGACAGAAATCCTGGACCGGCGTTTTACTTTGATCCGCAACGAAAAGCAAAACGGAATCAGGACCATCAGGATACAGATTAATGAAAACAATACAACCAACGACCTGATCGAAACTTTACTACCGGTTGCTCACCTTCTTTCTTTCAGGGAGCTTACACCCAGTATGAATGACATTTTTATCAAGAAGGTCACCGGGAAGTTCCCGCTGGAAAGCACGGAAGTTTAATTTGGGCAAGCCTTAAACGTTTAATACCAACACACTGCATAGAAATGAGCAAGACCGCCACAATCATCAAGAGGGAGTTTTTAAGCCGGGTAAAGAAGCGTTCTTTTATCGTGATGACCATTTTGGGCCCACTGCTGATGGCTGCCATCATTATTGTACCTGTTTTTGTGGCACAATTGTCAGACAGCGATTACACCATTGCTATTGTGGATGACACCAGGCTGTTTTATGATCGATTTGACGACACGGACAATATCCAGTTCACACCTTTGAGTACCAATATCGACAGGGCCATTGACTTCATGCATGAAGGTCGTTTCGACGCGGTGCTTCATATTCCGGAAATCGCTTTTGAAGCACCTTCCAGTCTGCGTCTTTTTTCTGAAAAATCAGTGAATTTCAATGCAAAACTCTTGATTGAAAATATCCTCCGTACAGAATTCGAAAGTCTGAAGCTGAGTCATGCCGGCATCGACAAGGAAATATTACAGGCCATTGAAACCCCCATTAATATCCAGGCAATCCGGATCAAAGACGATGGAGAGCTGATCACTGACTACCCTGAGGTGAGCATGGGACTTGGTTTAGTAAGTGGTTTTCTGATTTATATTTTTATATTTCTTTTTGGATCGCAGGTACTTCGCGGGGTACTTGAAGAAAAAACCAGCCGTATTGTGGAAATCATTGTTTCGTCGGTTAAGCCTTTTCAGCTGATGATGGGAAAAGTTTTGGGTGTTGGGCTGGTTGGACTTACCCAGTTTCTGATATGGATCGTATTGACATTTGCCATTGTAACCACATTTCAGGTTATCATGCCCGACATGTTCCGGTTTACACCTGACGAACATGTATTTGTTACGAGCTCGCAGGTTTTTAGTGCCGAAGAAATGGAAAGACAAAAAGAGCATATACAGCAATACGACACCACAGCCGGGCAGATCGTGCAAGGACTCTCTGCCATCAACTTCCCTGTGATGATTTTTTCCTTTATCTTCTTTTTCCTGGGAGGATATCTGCTGTATGCGGCATTATTTGCCGCCATTGGTTCCGCCGTTGATAATGAGGCAGACACCCAGCAGTTTATGTTGCCTGTTACCATCCCATTGTTAATGTCAATCATCATGGCACAAATGGTCATCAGCAATCCCTCAGGCCCCGTCGCATTCTGGCTCTCCATCATCCCGTTTACTTCTCCCGTGATCATGATGGTGCGGATCCCCTTTGGCGTAAGTTATGCAGAGATTGCCCTGTCAGCCGGGTTACTGGTTCTTGGTTTCATTTTAACCACCATGCTGGCTGCCAGGATTTACCGTACCGGCATCCTGATGTATGGGAAAAAAACAAGTTACAGGGAATTATGGAAATGGATCAGGCATTCCTAATGGCAGTGTTTATGAGAATCAAACCTGGTTTCGTGGCAACGAACCGTGTTGTTGGTTTCTTTTCCTGTATCTTTGTAAAAAACACATATGACTATGGCCAAAATTCTGGTAATCGACGACGAAAGCAGCATTAGAAATACACTCAAAGACATACTGGAATATGAAAAATTTGAGGTGACCCTTGCCGAAGATGCTGAGGAGGCGTTGGAGAAAATTCAGCAAGGCCCCTTTGATGTGATATTGTGTGACATCAAAATGCCAAAGATGGATGGGATCACCTTGCTGGACAAGATCAGGGAGCACGATCCCGATGCCAGCGTAGTGATGATATCGGGCCACGGCACTATTGATACGGCTGTAGAGGCCATTAAGAAGGGAGCCTATGATTTTATTTCCAAACCGCTTGATTTGAATCGTTTGCTGATAACCATACGCAACGCCACGGACAAAACGAAACTGGTTACAGAAACGCGTGTCCTTAAGCGCAAGGTCAGCAAAACGTATGAAATGATAGGCCAATCAGAGGCCATACAACATATCAAAGCGATGATCGAACGAGTGGCACCCACCGATGCCCGGGTGTTTATAACCGGCGAAAACGGAACCGGCAAAGAGCTGGTTGCCAGATGGGTGCATGAGTTGAGCAATCGTTCGACCGGGCCATTTATAGAGGTAAACTGTGCGGCCATTCCTTCGGAACTAATTGAAAGCGAATTGTTTGGCCATGAGAAGGGTTCATTCACATCTGCTGTAAAGCAAAAGAAAGGCAATTTTGAGCTTGCCAATGGAGGAACCATTTTTCTGGATGAAGTGGGCGACATGAGCCTGTCTGCGCAGGCAAAGGTATTGCGTACCCTTCAGGAAAGCAAAATTACCAGGGTCGGTGGTGAAAAAGAGATTACAGTGGACGTGCGTGTGGTGGCGGCTACCAACAAAAACATTCAGCAAGAAATAAAGCAGGGTAATTTCCGGGAAGACCTTTATCATCGTCTGAGTGTAATCCTGATCCATGTTCCAACGCTGAATGAAAGAGCAGACGATATTCCTCTGTTGGCAGATCATTTCCTTGAGGAAGTGCTTCAGGAGCAAAGCATGCCACCAAGATCATTTGCTGCGGATGCTTATCAGGCGCTGCAGGACATTGAGTGGACAGGTAATATACGGGAGTTGCGCAACGTAATTGAACGTCTGGCCATTTTATGCGACAAAGAAATTACCGCTGCTGACGTGAAGCAGTTTGCCCAACCTCTGAGCGAAATAAAAAAAACATAAAATTGCAGATCTGAGCAAACACGACCAAGCATTGTATTGCTATTTGTGTTTTATCTGATCAATGGTGTGAGTGCTTCCGTTTCGCGGAAAAAAAGAATTGCGTCGTAGCGCAGGGGAACAATGGTTTGCACGTATTGCCTGTGGTCGTTTGCCGGATTATAAACAACCCCGATGGCGCGGTTACCAAAAGGCTGCATGAAGTCTTCCCTTATACGGTCTGTGTCATCAAACAAAAGATAGAAACTATCCAGATCTGTTTGCCGGAAAACATACTCTATAGTGTTTCTGCGGGCTTCGGGCACTTTCATTTTTTGCATGTGATCGCCCCAGTTTGCTCCTGCTTTCACCGTTCCAGTATAGGTTGAAAATCCCACAAGAAAAACCTCTTCCGGGCCATGCCTTTCCCTGCTTAACTGTCCTATATTTTCCTGCCTGCGTTGCTGCATTTCCGTAAACCTGGCGTCACCAATGTGGGTATTGTGGGCCCATACAATTCCCCTGGCATCTTCACCATAAAAGTTGAGCAAATTATTGACGGTCATATCCATATAACGCACCCGGCTATTCCATGCACGGGCATCCTGGCGGGTCATTGAATAGCGGTAAAACCGTTCTGCATGTTTCACCACAAGGGCATTTTGCTTTAGGTAAAAATACTCATGATCCGGAATATCTTCAAACCTGGATTGTTCTTCCCGGAGGAGTGTCACCACTGCCTCAAAATCAAGCACACAGTCGCGCGCAGTACCACCGGCAACAGAACGGGCATACAACCAGCTATCTCCTTCAAAAGGTTCAAAGCATGCATAGTGACCCCGAACGATTTCGTAAAGCTCCTGATCATAACCGGAGAGAAAAGCCAGCACTTCACCGAAGGAGTTCCACTCATCGTATACGTCTTTCCCGTAAAATCCCACTTTCTGATCCTCAGGCAAATCTTCATTGAAGTCTCTCAACCATTCGGCAAGTGCAACCACCTCCTCATTTCCCCACATCCACAAAGGCCACCTTTGCAATCCCATTAATACTTCACGGGCACTTCCGGCTGCACCGGACTTATTTTTTACATAGCGGTTCAGTTCATACAAACTGGCCCAGTCTCCTTCCACAGCAATAAAGTTAAAACCATGTTCGGCAATCAACCTGCGACTGATGCTGTCGCGCCAGGCATAATATTCCCTGGTTCCGTGACTGGCTTCACCTAATAACACAAGCCGCCTGTTGCCGGCCATAACAACCAGCTCATCCATATCTGAAGACTGTTCAAGCAAATGAGCCCGCTGTTGGATAAATGAAACGAGATCATCTGCGGATTCCTGTTGATGCTCCCCCAGGGCGCATGAGAATAATCCGACAATAACGGCAATTAAAGTGATTGGTTTTTTCATGGAAACAGACATTGATAGATTGTTGATTTCATTGTCAGAACTTACCTGCCTGTAAGGCGCCGGAACAATTGGATACCTCAGGCAGCGGGTACTTTTTATCATTTTTTTGATGATGATACAACATCATCATATTGCAGCAATACAGCATTTAGGATAAAATGGTATGATGTTTCACCCATATAGCCGTCACGAAAAAACTGCCGGCTATAACCAAGGCTGTTTTTCACAAATATACAAAAGAAGGCGGATTTGCAAAAACCCGTTACAGGTTATCATCCTCAAAATGAAAACAAAAATGACCATTCTTCTGTTGATTGATTATACAAGGGAAGTATCCCGATGGGCTGCACAACATTTTTGGGACTTGATTTTCGCGACGGATTTCCACTTGTATCAGGGTTTCAATATAATTTAAGCGGCTATATTCGGTTACGCATTGAATAGGTGTTGAAATCTGTCGAAAAATGCGGCTTAAACAAACGTTTGCGACCTGAATTACAGTTATTTATACATCAATCAACCCAGGATTTTATTATTTTTGCATCCGATTTTTTTTATAACATTCTATTGAAACCTGGTTAACCATGAAGTCTGTATCATATTTTTCATTTCCTGTTTTTTTGATATTTTTTGGTTTGGTGATGTTGGTTCATCCGCTCCGGGCACAACATGTGCATGATGAAGAAAAATCCGGGGGCACCAACAACCGGATATCGGTATTTCTGGATGCTCCGTGGTGGCTTGACAGTGATTTTGTGCGGGAGCAGATTCCGATTGTATATTATGTACGTGACAAGGAAGCGGCTGATGTGCATATTTTGATGACCCGACATGGGGCGGGCAGTGCAGGTACCATATATGCTATCTCTTTTATTGGACGCCGTGGGTTTCATGGCACCGATCAGGACATCAGCTATTGGGCGCCTGCAGGGAATTCCAGTGATGACACCCGCCGCGGATACACGAACAAAATCAAGATCGGGCTGGTGCGGTACATTGCCACTACCCCATTGATTAGCCGTATCATTGTGGATTATGATTTTGATAAAGAAGCCATCATCAGGGAAAACGCGCTGGAGCCGCCCATTGATCCCTGGAACAGCTGGGTCTTCGAAATCTACGGTGGGGGAAACTTCCGCATTGAGGAAAAACAACGCAATTACTCTTCCCGGTTTGGTTTTTTTGCAGACAGAATTACCGCCGACTGGAAGGTGAGGTTCAGACCTTACTTTAACTTCAGTCAAAGGACATATTTTACAGAAAATGACACCATCATCAGCAAATCGCACCGGCACGGACATCAGGCTTACGTAGTCAAAAGCATCAACGATCACTGGTCAGTCGGCATCTTTAACTCCAGCCTTTCCAGCACCTTTCACAATATGCGATTCAACTTTGAACTTCTGCCTGCGATTGAATACAGCCTCTTCCCCTATGATGAAGCAACGCGGCGTTCCATCACATTTGCCTACAGAATGGGCTATGGCTATCACGATTATATGGAAACCACCATTTTTGCCAAAGAGAAGGAGTTTCTCTGGTCGCAGTCGGTGGAGGCATCCGCCCGTTTTCAGCAGCCCTGGGGCAATTTTCGCGCAGGCATAACAGGATCCCATTTTTTTCATGACTTATCCATAAACCGTGCGGAAATCTTTGCAAATGTTAGCCTAAGGCTTTTCCAGGGTTTTTCGCTGAACGTTCAGACAAACATCAATCTTATCAATGACCTGTTGGCTATTCCGGCAGGTGACCTGACCATCGAGGAAATCCTTCTCGAACAATCGCAACAGGCCACCAATTATATGGTTTCGGGAAGCATTGGATTAAGCTATACTTTCGGATCGGAGTTCAGTGCGGCTTTTAACCCGCGATTGTAGTTTGGGAAATCTGCCGAAGGATATCCGTTTTCAGAATGTTTCTGATGGAAATTGAATCATCCAAAACTTCTTTTCTGTAAATTTACATATGCATACAGGGGATGAATAGTCTTCTGAGATATGCATGTATGATAATGCTTTAGGTGTATTTTATAACCCCAAAAATCATGGATACCAAATACAGTATATATAATTGTCACATCCACACTTTTAGAAGGGAAGATGTGCCGCGGGGATTTCTCCCTGCCGGCCTGGTAGGTATTTTGAATACCAGGTTGGGTTTTTGGCTTGTGTCAAAAACGCTCGATGTTTTTTTTAAAGTGTCTGATGAAAACATTTACCAGAAATATTTGCAGTTTATTGATGTGGGATCGCTGCCATCCCAGGAAGAAATTTTTCTCAGGTGTTATAAACAATATCCGAAAAACGCGAGGTTTATTATTCATGCCATAGATATGCGGTACATGAATGCGGGATTGATTCCGCGTGAATACAAGGATCAGCTGAGGGAGCTGGAGGTCCTGTATAAAAAGTATCCTGATAACATCATCCCATTTATCCAGGTGGATCCGAGGCGCCCGGACGGTTACCAATTATTCAGAGACGCCATGGAGAAAGGTTTTCGTGGAGTGAAGCTTTATCCTGCGATGGGTCATACGGTAAGCGATAAAAATCTGATACCGGTTTATGAGTATTGCAATGCAAACAAGATTCCAGTATTGGTTCACTGTGGCCCGCAGTCGCCTGTAAATTACAGAACATCTGCACGAAGGCTGAAGAAAATGCTTGATGATGCAGGAATACCCTATGAGCCGAGCTTTAAGGCAAGAGAGCTTGCTGCTCAGTTTGGCCATCCGGTGTTATACATTCCCATTCTGGAAAAATATCCCGACATGCATATTTGTTTTGCCCACTGGGGATCTGAAGTTTCATGGGACAGATACCTGGAGGATCCGGCAGATGGCAATAACTGGTTTCACATCATCAGGTTTATGTTGGAGAAATATCCGAACCTGTATACAGATATATCCTTTACCCTGCATAATGAAGCGTATTTCCCGGTTTTGAAAGTATTTTTGGAGGATGACAGGATCAGGCCAAAAGTATTATTCGGCACCGATTATTATATGGTGAAGACCCGGACGCCTGAAAAAAAGTTTGGGTTTGATATCCGGGCATTTTTGGGGGAAGGGCTTTTTCGTGCCATTGCCCATGACAATCCCAGGCGTTTTTTACACGATCATGCTGAATGATGACCACCGGCGCGATCGTCAAAAAATTTGAATAAAAAAGGAGCTGTTTTATGCAAACAGCCCCTTTGGAAACGAACAAAGCAAAACCTACTCAGCGTAGTCCATTTTCGCATAGCGCATATACATATTATAGCGCCAGCGTGCATTTTCTTGGGCGGTTTTGAAAATTTCGCCGGCTTCTCTTGGGAATGCTTTTTTCAGCGAGCTGAACCTCACCTCCGAGTTCAGGAAGTCCTGGAATTTGCTCCAGTCCGGTTCTTTGCTGTCCATCTGGAAAGGATTTTTGCCTTCTGCCTCCAGCATTGGGTTATAACGGTAGAGTTGCCAGTAACCGGCTTCAACAGCGTCCTTTGTTTGTTGCTGGGTGCTACCCATACCCTTTCTGAGGCCATGGTTAATACAAGGTGAATAAGCGATAATAACGCTGGGGCCGGGATAAGCTTCCGCCTCTCTGATGGCTTTCAGGAACTGATTTTGATTGGCACCCATTCCAACCTGAGCCACATAAACATAACCATAGGTTATGGCCATGAGCCCCAGGTCTTTTTTCCTGATTCGCTTACCGGCAGCGGCAAATTTCGCAATTGCCCCTATTGGTGTGGCTTTGGAGGCCTGACCACCCGTATTGGAATATACTTCGGTGTCCATAACCAGCAGGTTTACGTCTTCACCGGAGGCGATAACATGGTCAAGTCCGCCAAATCCGATGTCATAAGCCCAGCCGTCGCCTCCAAACATCCATACTGATTTTTTCACCAGGTACTGTTTAAGGTCGAGGATCTCTTTCACAATGGGGCTTTTCTCTTTTTCAAGCGCTGCAACAACCTTTTCGGAAGCTTCTTTGGATTTATCACCGTCATCCTTGTTTTCAAGCCATTCCTTAAATGCTTCGCGGGTTTCATTTTTCAGCTCTCCATCCATGGCTGATTCCATCAGTCTGGCTATCCGTGCGCGCAGTTTATTTACCCCGGTGGCCATCCCGAAACCGTATTCAGCATTGTCTTCAAACAGGGAGTTCGCCCAGGCGGGCCCTTTTCCGTCTTTGTTAATCGTATAAGGTGTGGCCGGTGCCGAACCGCCATAGATAGATGAACATCCGGTGGCATTGGCGATCATCATTCGATCACCATACAATTGCGTAATCAGTTTGATGTAGGGTGTTTCACCGCATCCTGCACATGCTCCGCTAAACTCAAAGAGGGGTTGTGCAAACTGGCTGTTCTTGACAGATTGGTATTTATTCAGGAGGGTGTCTTTGTATGACACATTCTGTGACACCCAGTCCCAATGCTTGTCTTCAATCATCTGGTCGTCCAGCAGCTTCATTTCCAACGCTTTTTCCCTGGAAGGACAAACATCCAAACAGTTGCCGCAACCGGTACAGTCGAGCGGACTGATTTGCATGCGATACATGAGTCCGGCAAGCGATTTTCCTTTGGCTTCAACCACTTCAAGCGTCTCCGGTGCTTCTTTCATTTCTTTTTCATCCAGCAGGAAAGGCCTGATTACTGAATGCGGACAAACGTAAGCGCACTGGTTACACTGGATACAGTTTTCCTTTATCCATTCGGGCACATGAACGGCGATACCGCGTTTTTCATAGGCTGTTGTTCCGGGGGGGAACGTGCCATCTTCCCTGTTCAGGAAAGCACTGACGGGCAGGTCATCACCCTTTTGGCTGTTGATGGGATAAACAATGTTACGGATAAAGTCCGGCACATCCTGCTTTAGCTTCAGCACCACTTCAGGTTTGGCCTTTTTCCATTGTTCCGGAATGTCAACTTTTTCTACATTACCGCCTTCATCCACGGCTGCATTATTCATCTTCACTATCTCCTCCCCTTTGCGGCCATAGGTTTTGTAAATGGCGTCCTTCATCTCCTTCACTGCTTTTTCATAGGGGATCACCTCGGCCAGTTTAAAGAATGCACTTTGCATGATGGTGTTGGTTCTGCCACCCAAACCGATGCGTTCAGCAATTTCTGTCGCATTGATGATATAGAATTGGATATCATTATCGGCCATGAAGCGTTTCATGTGGTCAGGGATACGTTTTTTTGTTTCTTCGGCGTCCCAGATGGAGTTCAGCAAAAAGATTCCTCCTTTTTTCAGGCCTTTGAGCATGTCATATTTTTCCAGGTAGGCGGGTACGTGACATGCGACAAAATCGGCGGCATTGATCAAATAGGGAGACCTGATGGGGCTGTCGCCAAAGCGCAGGTGGGACACTGTAATACCTCCTGACTTTTTACTGTCGTAGGAAAAATAACCCTGGGCGAATTTGTCAGTGGTGTCACCAATGATTTTGATGGAGTTTTTGTTTGCTCCCACGGTTCCGTCGGCGCCTATCCCGTAAAACTTGGCTGCGTAGTTCCCTTTTGGTGAAACATCAACGTTGTCGCCCAGCGGGAGAGATGTAAATGTTACATCATCCACTATACCTACCGTAAACTGATTTTTGGGTTCAGGCAGTTTGAGGTTGTCGAAAACAGAAAGTATATGTCCGGGGACAGTGTCTTTTGAGCTCAAGCCGTATCGTCCGCCAACGATCAGGGGTTGGTTTTGCTTGCCATAGAAGAGCTCACATACATCGAGATACAAGGGCTCGCCATGGGCTCCGGGTTCTTTGGTGCGGTCAAGCACGGCGATGCGCTTAACACTCTTTGGCAATACATTGAAGAAATATTTTTCTGAAAACGGGCGGTACAGATGCACGCTGATAAGTCCCACCTTTTCGCCACTGGCCATCTTATAGTCGATGGTTTCTTTAATGGTTTCGGTAATAGAACCCATGGCGATGATGATGTGTTCGGCATCCGGAGCACCATAATAGGTAAAGGGTTGATACTCACGGCCACATATTTCAGAGATCTGTTTCATATAGTCTGCTACCAGATCAGGCAGTGCAAGGTAAAATGGGTTTGCTGCCTCTCTTGACTGGAAATAGACGTCGGGGTTTTGTGCAGTTCCCCTTGTTACCGGGTGTTCAGGGTTCAATGCGCGATTGCGGAATTCCTGCAAGGCTTTCATGTCGAGAAGCCTGGCCAGTTCGTCCTGATTGGCTTCTTCAACCTTTTGTACCTCATGAGAAGTACGGAAGCCATCAAAGAAATGAAGGAAGGGAACCCGGGATTTGATGGCTACCAGGTGTGCAATGGGTGAAATATCCATAATTTCCTGCACACTGCCGGTAGCCAGCATGGCAAAACCGGTATGGCGGGTACTCATAACGTCAGAATGGTCACCAAATATGGACAAAGCCTGGGCAGCGAGACTTCTTGCAGATACATGCAATACACCGGGTAAAAGCTCACCCGACATTTTATACATATTCGGGATCATCAGCAATAACCCCTGTGAAGCGGTATATGTGCTGGCCAATGCCCCTGCCTGTAAGGCACCGTGCATGGCTCCTGCAGCACCTGCTTCCGACTGCATCTCTACCAGCTTTACCTCCTCACCAAAAATATTTTTTCTGCCATAAGCAGCCCACTCATCCACATTCTCAGCCATATTTGAGGAGGGAGTTATGGGATATATCGCCGCTACCTCGCTGAACATATATGCAACATGCGAGGCTGCATGGTTTCCGTCACACGTGATGAACTTTTTCTTCTTCGTCATAGTCTTTATGGTTTTAAAAATACGAAAATGTCTTATTTTAAGATAGTTAGAACACTACCCGCAGGTGCAAAAATAACAAATATTCTTAATTATCTATAGAAAAGCAGACTATTTATAACGATTATAAGGAAGGACCAGTCTGTGAGTTGTTAATTAATGCACAAAAGAAATAAGGTTTCCTCGCTTTCCCGAAATCATCCGGAAAATTGGTATCCTCTTCATCAACAATACACTAATCAAAAAACATCCATGAGATACCAAATTTGAATGCTGTTTCAGGAAGGGGGTAAAACGGGATGTCGTACACGGGCTTGCCTCCGGAAAACAAGCCCAGAATGTTTTCCAGTTTTATAAACAACCGGGCCCTGCTGATCATTGCATTGGCAAACACATCCAATAAGAACACGCGGTCGCTTTCATAATGATTCTGGATATGAAAATGTCTGTTGACGGGCATATAAGCCATGGGTCTGTAAGGGTTATTATGTCGCAGATCAACTCCTGTATGGGCCTTCAAAACTCCGTCAAATAATTTGAAATCGGCATACAGGGAATGGTAGCTGACCAGTGACGGAAAGCGGTCATAATCTTCATCTCCAAAATATTGATACTGCACGCGGTGTTTTGACCTAATGAAAGAAAATGACAGTTCTGTGGTAATTCCGGCAGTAATAACGGAGAATGAGCCGGTGTTTTGCCGCGGATAGCCCTCTTCATCCATGTAAACAGCCTTGTTCATAAGGGTATAACCGGCATCAGCCGACAGCATACTGTGCAAAACACTGGCACCCCCTGTGAGCACCCTGGTTTTTCGGAAATCGTTATTCCAGCTGACATAATTACTTCTGAAACGGTTGTAAAAATATGGCGCTTCCTGTTCTGCATATATGGCATGCAGCTTCAAGCGTAAAGGTTGTTTCTCCCTGCCCAACAATATATGCCCGCCCATATAGCTGTCTCCGGCATTGTAACCGCTGGCAATATAATGCGCGTAACCCTCGAAAGAGAATGCATGGCGTGGGTTGGAGGCAATATGTACCCCCTGCCGGAGCTGGTTGTAACGTTGTCGTTCAAACGGGTAGCTATCATCGTTTCCTTCCTCGCCATTGCCTGAAAGAGCGGGCATACGAACATTGATCATTTCATGACTGACAAAGAGGCGTATATATAAGGGGGCGTCATATCCTTTATGGTCAGGCTTTCCCGACGTCCAGTTCAGCTCATTGGCGACCGTATGTACCAGGGTAGAGTCATAGGTAAATCCGGGATTCACCGGCACCTCATTGCCGAAAAATTCGGATGATGGTGCTGTTGATTCATCAAAAACAAATGATCGGCGTTGGTAGGTAAATGCATGACGGAATTGGCCCAGGTTTATGGATAATGGGCGGGATTGTTCATCCTTAGATTGGTGAAAACCGGCCTGGTAACTATGTTCCACACGAAAACCAAGTTCGCGCAGCCTTGTTTGGGCACCGGTCAAACGCATGAAATCCCGGCCCTCATCCTCTTCATATCCAAGACGATCGGCCAGTCCACCGCTTTCATCATTAAATATGCGGTTGATGATCAGACTTCCGGCAACCTGGTAGCCTTCAAAAGGCTGTGCATCCAGACTTAACGAAAAGCCGGCATTGCGCGCCCGCAACCTGCTTAAATGCCCGGGTGAATTTGTTGTCTGATACAGTATTCCTCCATACACATGCTCATGCAAACGCTGATTGTGCATGGCATAAAAAAGCTGTTCCCGCCCGGCACCCAATACGTAAAAAAGCTCCGAATAGACGTGTTCAGGACGGTAAAATCTTACACTGTCCAATGTCAGCAAATGCCCCTGGTACATTTGGTGAGAATGCAGTCTGAAACCCTGCCCCGGAAGAGGTTCAAACATTAGCGGCCTCACAGCATGTCCCACATTTCCTTTACCGGCATATAAGGGTTTTATGACTGGAAAGAAGTCGTAATGCTGGAAGTCTGTCAGAGTGGTATCGATTTGTTTTTGTTGATGAAAGGGTTGAGAAAACAGACTCTCACGGGTGTGCCAGCTAACACCGGAGAAAATGGTATGGTCGCGATGATGGTGATGATCGTTTTCATGGTGATGATCGTCGCCGGCAAACATTGACATTCCCGGCAATGTGCACCAGGCCATCATAATCATCAAAACAAAGTAACTTTGCATGCAGCGAGCGGATAATTAAACATGTAAAAGCCCGGTAAAGGTAAATGATTTTTTTTTGATGCCACAATCATCATTTATCAGAAGACAAACCACCAAAACCATTTTTCCGGTTCCTGGTTTAGCTTGTTTAAACGGGCTGAAGAAAAAGCATGAATAATACAGGTTAGACTTGTGCCATGCACTGAGAACAAATATTTTGCGTTTTTATAAATAAATCATTTCCATGAATGCATTATTAAAAATATTATACATATACATTTGTTTGCTTATGTATATATTACCTGTCAGTTCAGCCGTACCTGAGGCAAAGAACGCTCCGGAAAAAAAGGTGGGACTAACATTAAGTGGTGGTGGTGCGCGCGGACTGGCGCATATTGGCGTACTGCATATTATTGACAGTCTGGGGGTTCAAATCGACTATATTACGGGTACCAGTATCGGAAGTATAGTGGGAGGCATGTATGCTTCAGGTTATTCTGCATTAGAAATTGAGGAGTTTGCCTTGTCAATGGATTGGGAAATGGTATTTAGTCGAAGGGCTGAATTAAGTTTCGTGCACCCCATGCGAAGAGACCATCATCAGCAGCATATTGTGGAATTGCCGATAGAGCACGGACGTATCAGAACCCCAACCGGGGCCATTGAAGGGCAAAAGCTATGGAATACCCTCAACGAAGTATTTTTTCACACTCACCACATTACAGACTTTAATGATCTTGACATTCCATTTGCCTGTGTTGCCACCAATGTAGAAAACGGAGATGCTATTGTAATGCGGGATGGCAATTTGGTAACCGCCATAAGGGCTTCCATGGCTATTCCCTCGGTGTTTACCACTGTGGAGCGTGATGGGATGAAGTTAATTGATGGTGGTGTGGTCAACAACTTCCCTGCCCGGCTGGCGAAAGAAATGGGTGCTGATTTTGTGATTGGTATTAATGTATCGCAAGGATTGCGGCCGGCCGAAGAACTGATTACTCCTATCGACATCATTTACCAGATGGGGTTTTACAGCGATGCCAAAAACTTTGCCGATAACCGTGCTGCCACGGATGTATTTGTGGATGTGGATTTAGGCGGATTCACAGCCGCAAGCTTTGCCAACACTTTTGAAATCATAGAAAGGGGAAAAGAAGCAGGAAGAAAGATTATTGATGATTTATTACCATTGGCCGGCAGCAAAGCGCAACCCGGAGAAAGCATCCGCGAAAAGCGGGCACAAATTGAACTGGTCATTGACACGATCATTATTTCCGGTCTGGAAAATGTGAAACTTTGGTACGCACACAATACACTGAACATAGGAAGAGGCGATACCGTAGGTATTGAACGACTTACCCGCGCGATAAACAAACTATATGCAAGCAACTATTTCAACCGGGTTCATTATCATTTAAAACCTTTGACAGATAAGGGATCAGTGATTTTGCACATTGATGTCAGTGAAAAACCCTTCACCAGCCTTGCAGCCGCATTGCATTTTGGTTCGTTTACCGGGGCAGCCATATCCGCCAGGATCCGCACCAACAAGTTTGTTATATACAATGCGGAAGCGTCCGCTTCGGTGGTAATTGGAGAGCAACCTGCATTTAAGGGTTCATTGATCTATTTTTTTGATGAGAGAAGGCGAACATGGTCTCAATACCAGGTCAAGGGAAGGCGATTGACTTTTCCCATATTTGATGATTTTGAACCATTCGCGGAATACAATCAAGCTTACTTCAGAAATGAGATTTCTGTTAACAGACTGTACAGGCAAAATGCATTTTTCTCACTGGCAACAGCTTATTATTTCGAAAGTTTGTCGCCGAATATGCGAACACCAACAACCATAGACATCAAAAACCGGGCATTTGAAACAAGCCTCGGTTGGCATTACCACACCCTGAACAGAAATGTATTTCCCACATCCGGTCAGCGGATACAGGTAAATAGCTCATTTATCTATAACCAAAACCCATCTGTATCGGAGATTCGTCTGGATGGCAGACCGGCAAGCCTCGAAGATCTAGATATTGAAATCAGTAACTTTTTTCAGTTTTACTTATTGTCTGAATCATATATTCCATTGTGGAGCAACCTTACCCAAATAAATAAGCTCCAGATAGGATACAGCTTTGGTTATGACCAGGGGTTTATTAACAGTTTTAATATTGGAGGGACTTACCACTTATTGAAAAATCAGATCACGTTCGCCGGGTTAAATGAATACGAGTTGATCAGTCCGAACATTGTAGCTGCCAGCCTTGGATATCAGTATCACTTTGGAAGGTCAGTTTACGCGACCGGTTTGTTTAATGCGGCTCTGTATGAATTCAGGTTGGACAGGCCCGAGGAAATATCCAGTGATAATTTTGTCCTTGGTGCCGGAGTCTCTCTTGGCTATGACACTATACTCGGACCTTTTGAGTTAACATTTTCCTACAGTCCGCAAGCCGGGAAAATCATTGGATACATTAATCTGGGATGGTTGTTTTGATGGAGAAAAGGTCGAAAGGTCAAAAGGTCGAAAGGTTGAAAGGTTAAGAGGTTGTAACGTTTCATTATTTCGCATCTATGGTTTGTTCTGTCCTTTGCGGCTTTTGCGTGTATGAACCTTTGCGGCCATTGCGAGGAATGAAAAGTTCCACGCAAAGATCGCCAAGAAAAAA
>REEA01000129.1 GCA_007695305.1 Bacteroidia bacterium | reverse complement strand
ATTTAATCAATTAGATACAACAATTTGTTTGCTTTTTGTGAATAATGCAGGCTAATGAAAAGGTTAAACACATTGTGTCCTTAAAGATTCAAAGCCGGGTGGTTTTTGTTCGCCCTCCCTCCTGTCTTCCTGCCATGCCGTTAAAAACAGTTTATTGAATTCAATAATTCTGTTTTGACATGTTGTTTTATTGTGAAATTTCTTACAGGTAGGTTTTATTATCCGTTTCTTCTTTTTATCTTTACAGAAATAAGGTGAGTGAATGCCTTATAACACATTCAAACTCACCCGGAATGGCTGTATCCAGCAGTTTCAAAACAAGAAAATTTAACCATAAAAAGCTGATCCAATGAAACTTTCTACAATGAAAAAAATCGTAATGATTATGTTGTTTGCTATTCCGGTAAACAGCATAGCAGATGAAATTTATGTGACCATGTTTGAGAACGGTGATCTTTGGTGGGCCGACGGTTCGATGACCGGATACAATGAAAAAACCTACATCGATGGTGACTGGCATTTTCATGCGGTGAGTGCCGTAAGAGGTGCTGAGGGTGAGAGCTATGGAGGGTCTTCTTATTCTTTCCGCGACAGAGAGGTATTTACAGTGCACAATACCGGTGCGGTAAACGGAATGACCGGCTTTAGCCTGCAGTTGCGCGACTGGATGTTGGGTAGCGGTAAACAGCGTGACCTGAATATCAGTTACGATGGCGGCGACAACTGGGAAACCCTGATCACCATCAACAAGGACTGGTTTGACGCCTACCAGGTTTACCAGGAATATTCTTACGTGTTTCCCGGCGGCCCCCAAAATTTTGCAGCCGGTGATTTCCAGCTGCAGATTCTCGGTGGCGATAACGTGAATGAGGGGCGTATCAACATTGGCATGTTCGCAGCTCTTGGAGAAATGACCACGGTTGCTACCCCTGCTTTTGATCCGGCCGGTGGTATTTACTTTGATGCAATATCGGTTAATATTTCAACCAGTACGCCTGAAGCCCAGATTTATTATACGCTTAACGGTGACGATCCTACCGAAAATGATATCCTGTTCACCGATCCCATTGACATTGATGAAGATGTTGTGATCAAAGCCAGGGCTTTCAAAGAAGGACTTACCCCCAGTAACGTAGCCACGGTTGAATATCAATTCCGTATGCTCGTGCTGGAGAAAGATTTTCAGGATGATGATCTTTTCTCCGGCGGGTGGATAGTGCATGACTACTTCCCGGGGGCCAACACATGGGTGCTGGATGATTTCGCCAACATTACCTATGCCATGATCACTGAATTCAACAGCCAGCCCGAATATCCCCATTCGTGGTTTATTTCACCGGAAGTTGATTTCAATGGTTTGGAAAACATCAACTTTTCTTTTTATAACCAGACGGCTTTCCGCACCGGTGATGCACTGTCTGTTCATATTTCTGACAACTATACCGGTTCTGGTGATCCTGCGGATGCCACATGGACAACCCTCGATGCCACTTATGATCCCCATACAGGCGGCGGGTTTGGTTCGTGGACCTTTTCAGGTAATATCGACCTGAGTGCGTACGGAGGCACAGTACACATCGGGTTCCAATATGAGTCTGATGCCGACAATTTTGGCCGTTGGCACATCAACGACATTTTGATTACCGCCACAGAAACCGGCTTAAGCAGCGATGTAAGTCTGGCAGTGTTTAATATTGGGGGAATCAGTGTGCTTAACCTGGGTGGTCTGGAAGTGGATGATCCTGAGGTGGATCCCGGAGCCATACTCTATGTGGATGACTTTTTTGAATTTGGAGGTATTGAGGTGGTACCCAACGATGTTGTCGCCACTTACGCCGTAACACTTAACGGAAACCCAGTGGCTGAAGAAGACCTGGATGACCTTCCCATCAGCTTCGAGGATGTCATCGTGGTAACCGTAACAGCAGAGGATCAAAGCAACGCTTTTTACAAAGTAACCACGCTGGGCGAGAACCGTATCCTGGTGGTACTCACCCCGGAAGAAGGTGATGAGTTTTTTACCTATGACGACATGGTGTTTACCTGGGAAGCCGAGAACCTTGAACAATTGTTGTTTGAATTGTTCATGATTGATTTGGATGACCCGGTTGAGAGTGTTGTTATTCCCGCTGATCTTGACGAAATTGTTGAGGAAGTTGCCAATGGGATCCATGGTACATTCTTTTATCGCCTGACCGACAATAACGACCCCTCCTTTTTTGCTGAATCCGGTCATTTTCAGATCATTGATAACGTTGATCCATCACTGGTAAGCAAATATCCCGAATCGGGAGCCACTAACGTTGAGCTGAACCCGCAACTCATGATGGAATTTGACGAAATGTTCATTTTTGCCGGAGACGGTGCCATTATCATTGAATATTATGAAGGACAAGGAGATAACTTCGTCGCCTATATTGAAGCAGACAGTGAGTATGTAAGCATTGATGGCGGCAACGTTTACATCAGCCTTCCTGAACCCTTGCTGCCAGGCAACACCTATTCCGTTTTGGTTGATGACAATGCTTTTGCAGACATGGCCGGTAATTATTTCCCCGGTTTCTACGACGGCGAGTTCTGGACCTTCACCACCATTGATGAAGATGAACCAGACGGGTTGATCTGTAACGGGGACTTTGAAGACTGGACGGATGGCTTGCCGGATTGCTGGTATGGTTCAAAATCAAATATCGGCGCTGCCAATGTGAATCAATACAGTGATAATCCCTATTCCGGCAATTATGCAGCACAGCTGGTAAACACTTCCGGTGATCACCGCAGGTTTACCAGTCAGCCTGCTTCGGTTGAAAACGGCACATCATACAACATCACATTTTGGGTAAAAGGTCAGGGCGATATCCGAACAGGTTTATTTGATGACCGGGATACCGGTTTCGGGTATGCTCCCTACAACACGTATATCAGCGTAAACAGCGACAGCTGGAGCGAGTACAGCCAGGTGGTGACCGCGGCCAACAGTTCGGATATTGCCGAGTTTATTTTCTCATTGAGAAACACGAATGAAGGAATGAACCACATTTTGCTGGACATGGTGTCAGTGGAAGTGTTGAGCGATGATCCCGAGGAAGTGGCCACCATTGCCGAATTACGTGCCGGGCAGATGGGTGCATCCTATACGCTAACCGGTGAAGCCATTCTCACATACCAGATGAGCCACAGGAATCAAAAGTATATCCAGGATGATACAGCAGGGATACTCATTGACGATAACAACGGTATCATCACAACTTCATACAACCGGTATGACGGTATTACGGGTCTAACCGGAACATTGACGGCACACAACCAGATGTTGCAGTTTATTCCAACGGAGGATCCGGGACCCGCTACATCAACAAATAATGAAGTTGTTCCGCTGAGTGTATCATTGGGTGATGTGAGCACGGTTCACCAGGCGAGACTGATCACCATCGCCGAACCCATCTATTTTGAAGATGCCGGTGCAGTATTTGCAACCGGTACGAATTACGATATTTACAACAATCTTGACGATTACGCAGTGTTCAGGACTTTATTCTTTGAAGCCGATTACATTGGCAACACGATACCCGGCGAACCCATCCTGCTGACGGCTCTGGTGTCTCAATTTATGGAAACCATACAGCTTACCGCCCGTGATTCGGATGATATGGAAATATTCGTAAATGTGGTTGACACGGATTTGGAAGATATCATATTGTATCCCAACCCTTTCCGGTATCAAATCCACATTGGAGCCAACAAATTGATAAATGAAGTTGTTGTTTTCAGTACTACCGGACAAAAGCTCATGGAAAAAACTCCGGCAGGAAGCCAGGTAACATTAAGGACTGATCATTTACAACCGGGGCTTTACATTATTTCCATCCGATTTGAAGATGGTACCTTCATCAATAAAAAAATGATGAAACGCTAAATATGTTGAAACCAATTGCAGCTGAACTATTTGCCTGCCTCCCTATCAAAGGAGGCAGGTTTTTTTGACCCGGTTACACAGAGCGCATATGGAATGGTGGCTTTGATCCCCTTGTCGTCAATGAAGCATAAAGCCGTCTCCGGTTGCTAAATTTTTTGTAATTTCACGCTCTTTATTTTGGATACACCAATGAATAATTTCAAGTGGATTATTTCAACGGTTTTTTATTTAAAACATTAAAATGTAGATAAATGAAAATGTTACCTGAAGCTTTTGTAAATGTATCAAAGGATACCTGAAGCGAGAACGCAGGATTTGATTTTTTTGCCCTTTGACATTTTCACATTTCGACTTTTTACATTTTGACTTAACAAAACAAAACGATAAACAAATGAAACAAAAACTCAGTCCGGATTATTTATTTGAAGTGAGTTGGGAGGTTTGCAACAAAGTGAGTGATCTGCATACCCAGCTCAGTACAAAAACACCATATCTCACCGACCATCTTAAGGACAAATATATTTGCATTGGCCCTGATGTTTGGAAAGAAACGCATAAGCATCCCGAATTTATTGAAGACACGGAGATATTCAGGTCGTGGCGTGAGTATGCGGCCGAACACAATATACATGTTCGCATTGGCAGGTGGCAGGTACAGGGAGAACCCATTGCCATTCTGGTTGATTTTACGCCTCTTTTCGGACAAAAAGACAAGATTTTTACAAATTATTGGTTGAAGTTTGGTTTGAACTCTCTGAGTGGTCAGTGGGATTACACCGAGCCTGCCATGTTTGGGTACGCTGCTGGTCAGGTAATTGAGAGTTTTTACCAGTTTCATCTGACTGCACACGACCGTTTGGTGGCGCATTTTCACAACTGGAGAACCGGTACCGGTGTTTTATATGTAAACGACAACGTACCGCAGGCAGGAACTGTATTCACCATGCATGAAAGTATCCTGAAAAAGACATTGCGACGCAAGGAAATGAATTTACCGACTCCCCTTGATGAGGTGGACGCAGGGGTATTGGTCAGTGAATTGGATATTGTATCAAAGCATAGTCTTGAGGAAGCGGCTGCCTTACATGCAGATCTTTTAACGGTTCCCACCGAAGAAGCGGCCGATGAGTGCCAATGGATCCTTGGTATAAAACCAGGACTGATCACCCCTGCCGGGATAGTTCCTTCAGGTGACGCTCAAGGTGACAGACAGGATGCAGGCTGGAGCGAACAGATTTCGTCATATTTTACAGCATATGCCAAAGTATTGGGAAACTCCTCTGACCGTTACGATTTATACAAGGACAAAAAACAACCGGTGCGTGTTGTATCCATGCCACCCATAGAAAGCATGCGCCCGAAGTGGAAAAAAGTGACCATTGAACTCAAAGTACCCGAGGATTTACAGTCCTTGCCCGAAATTGCGCGAAATATTTGGTGGACATGGAACTTTGAAGCTATGGATCTCTTTTGGAAAATTGATCCGGAGCTTTGGAAGGCCTGCGAAAAGAACCCGGTTATTCTCATGGAGAATCTTTCCATGGAACATTATGAACGAATGCTTCATGATGCGTCATTCATGAAGCAATATGAAGAGGTCGTAAAGAATTTTCATCAATACATGGAAGAGGGCAAACAGAAAAAAACAAAAAAGATTGCCTATTTTTCCATGGAATATGGCCTGAGTGAGCACATCAAAATATATTCCGGAGGTTTGGGTGTATTGGCGGGTGATTTTTTGAAACAGGCCAGTGATGATAATGTGGATATGATCGGGATCGGCCTGCTATACCGTTACGGTTATTTCACACAGAGTCTTTCGGTGCATGGAGAGCAATTGGATACCTATCATCCGCATGATTTTATCAAAATGTTTGCGACACCCGTTCGCGACGAAAGTGGTGAAAGAATAAAGATCAGTATTGCGTTTCCGGGACGTACTTTGCATGCCAGGGTATGGAAGATTGATGTTGGCAGGATCCCATTATATCTACTTGACACTGATATATCTGAAAACCAAAGCTTTGACCGTTTTGTCACCCACCAATTATATGGTGGAGACTGGGAAAACCGGTTCAAACAGGAGTTTTTGCTTGGTATTGGTGGTATTCGTATCCTGGATGCGCTGGGCATCAAGCCCGATGTTTACCATTGCAACGAAGGTCATGCAGCTTTTACAGGACTTGAACGGCTTCGCAAGTATGTGCAGGAAGAAAACCTGAGCTTCCACGAAGCCCTGGAAGTGGTGAGGGCATCCAGTTTATTCACCACCCACACACCGGTTCCGGCCGGTCACGACTTTTTCAGCGAGGACATGCTGCGTACCTACATGCCCCATTATGCCGACAGGCTGGGCATAAGCTGGGAAACATTCATGGGGCTGGGTAAGATGAACCCCAACGATCCGCAAGAGGATTACTCCATGAGTGTCCTGGCGGCGAAACTGGCAAAATTCGTCAATGGGGTCAGCAAAATTCACGGGAAAGTATCCCGGAACATGTTTAAGGATCTTTATCCCGGTTTTTTTCCGGAAGAATTGCACCTGAGCCATGTTACCAACGGCGTGCATTTTGGTACCTGGACAGCAAAAGAATGGCAGCAGCTTTACAGGAAAACTTTTGGCGACAACTACCTGCAGGATGTATCCAATCCGGAAGCGTGGAAAAAGATCATGCAGGTGCCGGATGAAGAAATCTGGGTATTGCGCAATAAAAAACGAAAGCAATTGCTGGAATATATCAATGAGCGACTTTTAAGTAACCTGGCACGCAGGCAGGAAACACCCCGCAAGATATACCAGCTCATGGAAGCAGTGAGCGAAAACACACTCACCATTGGGTTTGCAAGGAGATTTGCCACTTATAAGAGGGCTCGCCTGCTTTTTAATGATATTGATCGCCTGGCAAAAATTGTCAACAATCCCGACATGCCCGTCCAGTTTATTTATGCAGGCAAGGCGCATCCTGCAGATAAGGCCGGGCAGGATCTCATTAAACACATTCTTGAGATCAGCCGGAGAAAGGAGTTTCTGGGAAAAATCATCTTTCTTGAGGATTACGACATGGAATTGGGACGTGAGCTTGTGAAAGGGGTTGATATTTGGTTGAATACACCCACCCGGCCCATGGAAGCATCAGGAACAAGTGGTCAAAAAGCCGTTTTGAACGGTATCATGAATTTCAGTGTCCTGGACGGTTGGTGGGCAGAAGGTTATACAGAAGAAGCGGGTTGGAAGTTGAAAGAAGAGAAAACATTTGAGAATCAGGAATTCCAGGATGAGCTGGATGCGGAAACCGTTTATAATATTCTGGAGTCGGAAATCGTACCCATGTTCTATACACGCAACAAGGAAAACATTCCGGAAGAGTGGGTGCGCTGGACAAAAAACTGCATTGCCCGCATTGCCCCGCACTATACCAATAAGCGGATGATGGATGATTATTTCCGCTTGTTTTACAACAAGCTTTTTGAGTCTTCGCGAAAATTTGAAGAAAATGATCATCAGTTGGCGAGGGCGATGGTACATTGGAAAAACAAGGTTATCCAGGCATGGGACAATATTGAGGTTGTGGAAAAGAGGCTTGTCAGCAATTCCGGCAAGAGGCTTTTGCTGGGTGATTTGTTTGTTGCTGAATTGAAGCTTAATGTGGGAGACCTGAAATCCAGTGATTTCGGAGTTGAAGTTGTGTTTGGTCAAAAGTCACCTGATGGCAGCAGGGAGATAGTGTCTGTGTATGAAATGGAACAGATCAAAACGCAAAAAAACCAGGTGACATTCCGTTGTGAGGTACCTGCCAAACGCACAGGTTCATTTAATTATGCCTTCCGCATGTTTCCCAAGCATCCGGAATTGGCGCACCGGCAGGATTTCAGCCTGATCAAATGGATTTAATGGAAACCTATGATAATAGCATCTTTAAAAAACATATAATCACATTCAGTTTTTCAAATAACCAAGTGTAAATCAAAGCAAAATAAAATGAAGTTATTGGAAGGAAAAACAGCGCTAATCACAGGAGGTTCCCGTGGAATTGGCAAAGCAATTGCCATAGCATTTGCACGGCATGGTGCTCATGTCGCATTTTCAGACCTTGTGTATGATGATCTTGCCAGGGAGCTGGAGAAGGAATTGCAGGCATTGGGTGTAAAATCAAAGGGTTACGCTTCTGATGCAAGTAAATTTGACGACAGTGAAGTTTTGTTGAAAGAGGTGGTTGATTCTTTTGGACAGATCGACATCCTGGTGAATAATGCCGGTATCACTCGTGACACGCTTCTGATGCGTATGACAGAAGAAATGTGGGATGATGTGATCAGGGTGAACCTTAAATCGGCTTTCAATCTTACCAAGGCAACCCAGAAATACATGCTTAAGCAACGTTCGGGATGCATCATCAACATGAGTTCCATAGTTGGTATCGGGGGCAATGCCGGTCAGGCCAACTATGCGGCATCCAAAGCCGGTATGATTGGGTTTACCAAGTCGGTGGCACAGGAGATCGGCGCCCGCAATATCCGGGTAAATGCTATTGCTCCCGGTTTTATTGAAACAGAAATGACCGCCAGATTGCCTGAAGATGTGAAAAAGGAATGGGCTGAAAAAATTCCGCTGAAGCGTGCCGGCCAGCCTGAAGACGTTGCCGGAATGGCTGTTTTCCTGGCTTCTGACCTGGCTGCCTATGTTACAGGGCAGGTTTTTACCGTTTGCGGCGGAATGAACCAATAACCGGCAAGTGTTTCCCCCATGCATTGCAGGCAACTTAGCATAATCAATTTTAAAAATCTGGCAGAGTTTTCCGTGGAGCTCTCTCCAAAGTTCAATTGTTTTGCCGGCCAAAATGGTGCCGGCAAAACGAATGTGCTGGATGCCATTTATTATCTTTCTTTCTGTAAAAGTTTTGCCAATCCTATTGACTCACAAAATATCAGGTTTGATAATGACTTTTTTGTTATCCAGGGTAAATATATTGTTAACGGTCAGGAAGATGCACTCTATTGTGGATTGAAAAGGGGGCAACGAAAAGTGTTTAAAAGGAATAAAAAGGAATATGAACGTTTTTCTGACCATATTGGCCTGTACCCCCTCGTACTGTTAAGTCCGGCTGATAGTCGTCTGATACTCGGAGGCAGCGAAGAAAGACGAAAATTTGTGGATGGCGTAATTTCTCAGTATAACAAGGAGTATTTATATAAACTGATTGATTACAACAAAGCACTGCAGCAACGCAACGCTCTTTTGAAAAGCTTCGCAGAGAAAAAATTGTTTGACAGGGAGTCGCTCGAGGTATGGGATGAACAATTGATTACAAACGGTGAATATATATTTGATGAGCGGACGAAGTTTTTTGAGGCTTTTTTACCCGTATTCAGAGAATATTACGGGTTTTTATCAGGGGAAAAAGAGAAAACCGATGTTTTATATGAATCCACCCTGCATGAACGTGATTACCGGGACCAGTTGACGGATGCTGCTGATAAAGACCGTTTGGCGCAGTACACAACTGTCGGCATTCATAAAGACGACCTTTTGTTTCTGATCCATGGAGAAACCATAAAAAAGTTTGGCAGTCAGGGTCAGCAAAAGTCTTTTATCATTGCTCTGAAACTCGCCCAGTTTGTTTTCACAAAAAGAATCAAAGGATACAATCCCATTTTATTGTTTGACGATATTTTTGATAAGCTGGATGCATTCAGGGTAAAACAGTTGATGCAACTGGTAAGCAATGAAGATTTCGGCCAGGTGCTCATTACAGATACCGATCAGGAAAGGCTGGAGCGTTTGTTTTCATCCATTCCTTCCGAATGCAAATTATTTAACATAGATGATGGGGTTTGTACACACAGCAAAACTTTGCATTCTTCAAAATAACCAATACCATCATGGCCGGAACAAATGAAAGAAAACTGGGTGATCTGATTAAGGAATTTATCAGAAATCACCGCCTTGAAGACAAGATCACAGAAACCCGGATCATGTCTTCCTGGGAAAAGGTCATGGGTAGCAGTATTGCTCTGTATACCGATCATATTTCGATCCGCAAACGTACTCTTATCGTGAAGCTGCGGTCATCTGTGCTCAGGAATGAATTGCATTATGCTAAAAAGAAAATCATCCGGATGATCAATGAAGAGCTGGGCACTGAAGCGATTGATGAAGTGGATTTCAGGTAATCTGGTTATGAAGGGTGACCTCCAGGCGGCTTTTCCGAATCCTGTCAACCCGCGCAACTATTTCTGACATATTTTCATATTGAGCGGCTTCTTCATCGGTAATATGGATTTTTACTTCCTCCCCGTGACAATCGCGTAACACCAGCACCTTTTGCCTGAAGCCATCCGTAAAGACCAACTCCTCCAATCGGTCAACAGGAAAAGAATAAACAGCACCCTGCCGATAACAAGGATGCTCAGGTTCCAGAAAATAAAAGCCTTCTGTGCTGAATTTATCTACCCGGCAAAGGATATTTTGCCCTATTTCCAGGTTATAGTTCTGATAATACTTCTTCTTTAAAAGATGTTTGTTTTCACTTTTATCCGCCAATATGTAATATGTAGTTTTGTCGTCAGGATGCAGGCGTTCATCTACAATGGTAAAGGGATATATTTGGCCGGCTTCCAGGTCTGGATGTTTGATTTCCTCACCCTGGACGGCAAGGAAAAGCTTTCCTTTTTTGATTCTTTTAACCAGGCATTTTAGTTCGCCGGGGGGCTTTTCCCACAATGACTTTGAATAGGTGCGCACCTTCCACTTTTGGCCAAATATGTCTTTCACCATAAAATACCATTCATCCATGCCGAGAATATTTTCTCGTTCTCCTTTGCAATGGATTGGAAATGAATAGGTCTTTCCCTCTCTGTAATGAGGATGCATTGGCTCGAGGAACATACGACCGTTACAGTTGATTTTATCCACACGGCATAACACTGAATCACCCGGTTGCATGCCATAATTCACATAAAAAACCGCGGGCATGAGGATTTTGTATCCATTGGGGTCCATCATCACAAAATAATCATCTCCCTCATCCAGAGAGATGGTTTTTATAACCCGGAAGGGATAGATTTGGCCTTCAAGTAACCGGGCATTGGGAATGTTTACGGACCTTACTTTCATCGGCGATCAGATATTATCCGCGTGGATGATTTTCCCGCCAAGCTTTTTGATCCTTTCTTTCATTTTTTCAAATCCTTCGTTGTCGATGGGCTTGGTGGCATCTTCGATCAAAAACGTATCAAAGCCTTCGTTGAGGGCATCCAATGCACTGAATCCGACGCAGAAATCACCTGCCAGTCCGCTCAGATAAACCTGTTTTACACCCCGCCCTTTGAGATAATCGGCCAGACCTGTATTTTTCTTGTGTTCATTGTCATAAAATGTACTATAGCTGTCTATTTCCGGGTCCATCCCTTTACGAAACAGTGCTTCTATCCTTTCCGTGGATAATTTGTCGGACAGCGCAGCACCGGCGGTACCCTGCACACAATGGTCAGGCCATAATATTTGTTCTGTTTCACCAAGCATAATGGTTTCCATAACCTTCTTGCCGGGATGTTGTGATGCAAAACTTTTATGAACCGGAGGATGCCAGTCCTGGGTGGCAACTACAAGGGGAAACCTGGATTGAATATCATTTACGGTATCAATAATTTCGTCCCCTCCGGGAACAGCAAGGGCTCCTCCCGGTAAAAAATCATTTTGAATGTCTGTGATAATCAGAGCTTTCATCGTAGAAACATTGTTTTAATTAGAAAAGTATGCTTGCAGAGGCTTTCAGTGGCCGGATGTCAGATAAAAACCTGCAAATTCTTTACCATTTTATCTCTTAGCTGCAAGAGTTGGTTTGATATGCCAACTTTATAAATGTGTGGATAATCGAAACGTTTATGTTCATCAGGTAATTGTTGGAGTCTGTTATACATTATTTCACGAAGTTCGAAAGGTCCTTTCGATTGTGCCAGCATTTTACCATGTTTCATATGTTCCCGGAAAAGATTTTCAAAATGATAATCTTCCAGGGATAATGATTTTTCTTTATGAAATGGGTGTATCATCAGCTTTGGTTCCTGTTCTGCCTCCAGTGCGATGCAATCTGCATAAAACTGTTTTTTGCCATCCAGAAAACGCAGTACCTTTTTCTTACCGGGCAAAGTGGTTTTTTGCAGGTTCTCAGATATTTTCAACCGGGGTTTTCCATCTGCTGTGGATAGTTTATAAACGCCATCGATGGCTCCATCGGGCCGGCCGGTGATCATACTTGTTCCCACACCAAAGATATCTATGGGTGCACCTTGATCAAGCAGGCTTTTCACCACATGTTCATCGAGCTGATTGGAAACAACGATTTTCACATATTGAAGTCCTTCATCATCGAGCATCTGCCGTGCTTTTTTTGAAAGGTAAGCAAGGTCGCCGCTATCCAGGCGAATACCTTTTAATCTTTTGCCTTTGGCGTTCAGCTTCTTTGCCACTTTGATGGCGTTGGGAAGGCCGCTTTTCATAGTGTTGTAGGTATCGACCAACAGAACGCAATTATCCGGGAAGGTATATGCATATGCTTCAAATGCGGTAAGCTCATCATCAAAACTTTCGATGAAAGAATGAGCCATTGTTCCGGCAGGTGGGATTCCGTTTTGCATGGCGGCGAAAACATTGGAGGTGGTGTCGAAACCACCTATGATGGCTGCCCTTGAAGCCTGAATACCGCCCATTCCCTGTGCCCTTCTGAGGCCGAAATCGCTCAGGGTCTTGTTGCCGGCCGACTGTCGAATGCGGTTGGCTTTAGTGGCAACCAATGATTGAAAGTTGAGCATGTTCAGCAACAGTGTTTCCACGAGCTGTACATCCAGTAATCCACCATCCACTCGAAGAATGGGTTCCAGCGGAAAAACGATTTCTCCTTCCTGCATACCCAGGATATCACCCTTAAATTGAAACCGTTTTAAATATTCCAGGTAATCGGAATCAAATCCTTTGCTGTGCAGATAATCGATATCCGCATCGTTAAATCTGAGTTCACCAATCATTTGCAACAGATCTCCAAGTCCGGCAAAGACAACATATCCGCCCTGAAAAGGATTCTTCCTGAAGAAATAATCAAAACTGGCAGGCATGTGATGGCGATCATTCAGAAAATATGCCTGTCCCATAGTGAGTTGGTACATGTCGGTGTACAATGGGGATATGTTTCGCTTGTCTGTCATTACGTACGCAATCTCAGATGGCTTATGCTTTTACGACGAAAACTTGTGATGTTTCATATTTTACCACTCTTACGGGTTCTCCTTTATCGATAAAGCCGGTTAGGGCTGTGGCATCATATATGTCATCGTCAATTTCCACTTTTCCTGACGGGCGCAACATGGTAAAGGCAACACCATTTTTGCCTATCAGTGTTTTCATTGTCACATCGGCAGAAGTATATCCGGATGCTGTTTCCTGCACGGTATTCAGTGCCAGTTCGCCAAAGCGGTTGGTAGTAAACAGCCGGCGGCCCAGGTAGAAGGAGCTTATGATTGATAGGGTAAATGCAATGATTACGATCATGAATGCCATGACTACGTCTGTCATGGGTACACCTGTGAAATCAAAACCCTGGTTTCCTACCATTGCCAAGGCCAGGCCGGAGATCATAAATATGGCTCCCAGGACGCCGGTTACACCAAAGCCGGGTATGGCAAAGAGCTCCACAGCAATGAGAATCAGTCCGAGAACAAACAAGACAATCTCATAATGGGTAGCGAGCCCCTGGATATAAAGAGGTGCAAAATAGAGAAGTGCAGCGGATATTGCCGCCACGATGGGGAAACCGATACCCGGGGTTTGCAGTTCAAAATAAATGCCTCCAAGTATGAGCATGATCAGGATGCCGCTCACAATGGGATTGATCAGGAACTGTATGATCCGGTCGACCATTGTCAATTGCTGTTCGATGATCTCGTATCGTTCAATTCCTGCCAGTTCCAGCACTTCTTCAATATTTTCTGCCATTCCTTCGGCAAAGCCCCACCTCATTGCTTCGGAGGCGGTAAACGTGAGAACTTTGCCGGCTTCGACCACCCCTTCTACCTCGATGGATGGGTCAACCATTGCCTGCGCTATTTGCGGATCACGACCTTTGGCCTCTGCCGTTGAGCGCATCATGGAGCGCATATAGGACTGAAACTTATCGGGCACTACTTCTCCGGTTTGATCAACAACGGTGGCAGCACCGATATTGCCGCCCGGACGCATGTAGATCCTGTCGGCAGCGATGGAAATGAGTGCACCGGCTGAGGCGGCATTGTTGTCGACAAACACAATGACAGGTTTCCGGCTCTGCATGATCCGTGTCCGAATGGAATCGGCAACATCAACCTGCCCACCATAAGTATTGAGGTGAAGCAGAATGATATCTGCATTCAGACTGTCGGCCTCCTCAAAAGCTCTTTGTGTTCGGTGGAGAGCCGGACGGGCAATGTTTTGTTTGATTTCATATTTGTAGATGAGAAAAGTTCTGTCGGGCTCAGCTTCAAGGAGCTCTGAAACACGATCGAAGCGCTCACCGGAAGACACTGCAGAAAAGCCGGTAACCATCAGCAATGTCATGAATATTATTATGGCTTTCATTTATGTTTACTTTGTGAAAATGTGAAAATGTCTAATGATCAAAAGTTTTACATGCATTTACTGCTTGCCGCACAATACAACCAAGTGCTTCTCGCCACTTTTCGCTTCATTTGCGACCTTGCATGTTTATACCTTTGCGAAGTTACCACAAAAAAACCAATTGGAGCACGCTATGATGCTGCCATGCACTTCGGCCTTCAAACATCTGAAAATCTGCTGAGATCATGCTTTTTTATGATCTGCAAGAAATTTCTCGAGGCCGCTATCGGTGAGGGGATGGTTGAGCAGCCCGAGAATGGGTTGTAACGGACAGGTAACCACATCGGCGCCGGCTTCGGCACATTGAATGATGTGCATTGTATGCCTGATACTTGCAGCGAGTACCTGCGTTTCAAAATCATAATAACGGTAAATGTCCACGATTTGTGCAACCAGCTCCACACCTTCCGTGGAAATATCATCCAGCCGTCCGATGAATGGTGACACGTAGGTGGCTCCTGCCTTGGCAGCCAGTATTGCCTGTCCTGCAGAAAATACCAGTGTGCAATTTGTTTTGATACCTTTGGAAGAGAGATATTTGATCGCCTTTACTCCATCTTTGATCATTGGTATTTTAACCACAATTTGAGGGTGCAGGGCGGCCAATGCTTCTCCCTCCCTGATCATCCCTTCAAAGTCGGTGGCGATCACTTCTGCACTCACATCGCCCTCAACAATTTGACAGATTTCCACATAATGACGCCGAATGTTTTCATCACCGCGTATTCCTTCTTTGGCCATCAGCGAAGGGTTGGTGGTAACCCCGTCGAGAATGCCAAGATCCATAGCTTCCCGGATCTGATCCAGGTTGGCTGTATCTATGAAAAATTTCATTTTTTTGTATTTAATTGTTATTAGAAATGTTTATCCGGGTTGTTTGGCTCCGGGCATTAAAACCAAAAAAGTGTCCTTTGCCAAAAAAGAAGGGTAAGACCTGATATCGCACCGCTACGACCGCTTACCCTTGCTACCTTCCGGTCCTGGGGGAATTCAGCGGGAGCTGGTCGTACCAGACTTACCCGGTGCAAAAATAGCAAAAATCCCGCTTCCTTTCACAAAAATAATATGGAAAAAGCAAAACAGCCGATTTAATTTATAACTTTGTTTTAGGTTTTACTTATCATGTCTTACAAAACAGTATAACTATGGAAAATCAAGAGGTTTCAAAAAAAGGAGGAATGTTTAAACAGGCACTCACCTATGGTTTACTTACCGGTATCGGGCTGATCATCCTGGGCCTGATCACTTATATGTTTAACCTGTATACCATAACCTGGGTACAATATATTGGTTACCTGGTTTTGCTTGCAGGTATTATTTTCGGTACCATTAAATTCCGTGACGAGCAATCCGGAGGTTTTATTTCTTATGGTCAGGCCCTGGGTTTTGGTACGCTGTTATCCCTGGTAGCCGGCGTTGTTTCAGGTGTTTTCAGCTACATATTTTTCAGCTTTCTCGCACCCGATGCCTTGGAAACGCTCAGAAATATTGCCGAACAGCAAATGTTGGAAAGAGCACCTAATGCAACCGATGAGCAGTTGAATTTTGCCAGACGGTTCGTGCATCCGATTGTGTTTTTGTTTTCCGGTATTTTTGGAAACACATTTCTCGGCTTTATTCTTTCATTGATCACATCGGCATTTTTGAAAAAGAAAGAGCCCTTACCGGAGATGTAATCTTTCACTGACGCTGTAATAATTTTTTCTTATACCGGTAAACATGACACATGATTACCGGACAAGACTTTATCATGCAAAATGGTACCATATACGTTGCGATTCCGGCCATGAATGAGGCCGCCTGGTTGCCTCGTACCATCGATCTTTTGCTGGAAGAACCTACTGAATATCTGCGTATCCTGGTTTGTGTGAATCAGCCTGATTCATGGTGGGATGATCCGCAAAAGCAAGAAATTTGCCTGAACAACCGGGAAACGCTGGCTTACCTCGAGGCAAAGCAGTGCAAAAAACTGCGGGTCATCGATTGCAGCAGCCGGGGTAAAGGTTGGCAGGGCAAGCATTTTGGTGTTGGACAAGCGCGCAAAGTGCTGATGGATGTCATCAGCAGTGAGGCCAACCCCGGTGATGTGATGATCAGCATGGATGCCGACAGTCTTTTTGATCCGGGATATACCCTTTCAGTGTATGAGTGCTTTAAAACCCAACGCCATGCGCTTGCCCTTTCGAACCCCTATTACCACAGACTTACCGGCGATGAGCGTCTTGACAGGGCCATGTTGCGTTATGAGATCTACATGCGCTATTATGCCATCAATATGTGGCGTATCGGTTCGCCCTACAGTTTTACGGCCATCGGTTCGTCAATGGCACTCCCTGTAAACGCCTACCGAACCATAGGTGGCATCACCGCTAAAAAAAGCGGCGAAGATTTTTATTTTTTGCAAAAACTCAGGAAAACAGGCTGGATATGCAATGATAATACCCATTTGATGTACCCGGCAACCAGGTATTCCGACAGGGTGTTTTTCGGAACAGGCCCTGCCTTAATCAAAGGAAGCCAAGGTGAATGGGATAGTTATCCCATTTACAGTCACTACCTCTTTGACCGTGTAAAAACCTCATACGATCATTTTTCTCAATTGTATGCAGGATATTCAGATTTTCCAATGGCTGATTTCTTACGCAAGCAGTTCAGGGAAGATGATCCATTCGCGGCATTGCGAAAAAATGCCGGTTCAAAAGAACAGTTCATCCAGGCGTCTCACCAGAAAGTGGATGGACTCAGGGTATTACAGTTTCTGAAATCAGAACAAAAACAATTACCACAGAGTGATGAAAAGCATCTGGAAGGTTTTCTCAAAGAGTATTATCCCGGGCTTATCCGGGAGCTTTCTGTTTCTGACCGGGAAAAGCAAACAGCCCCGGAGCCCCAAAAAGAGTTTTTCAGCCGATTTGGTTTCCATACGGCTCCCGTTCTGCTGCTTGATCAGCTGCGAAATTCATTGATGGAGATTGAACGTTCATATCAGAGAAATGACGCAAACAAACATGTCTAAACCCATACTACCTGTTATTACCGGTCCCACAGCAAGTGGAAAAACCATTGTGGCGGCGCATGTAGCGTCAACGCTTAACGGTGAAGTCATCAGTGCTGATTCCCGGCAGGTATACCGTGGTATGGATCTGGGTACTGGAAAGGATCTGGATGATTTTATTGTTGATGGGAAACAGGTTCCCTATCACCTGATCGACATAGCAGAACCCGGTTATGAATACAATGTATATGAATATCAGCAGGACTTTTCCAGGGCTTTTGCAGACATCGCCGGACGGAAAAAGCAGGCTGTATTGTGTGGAGGTACCGGCCTCTATGTTGAAGCTGCCATAAAAGGTTACCGGATGAAAAAAGTGCCTGAAGATCCTGTTTTAAGAGCAAAACTGAGTCAATTGCCCATGGAGACCCTGACCGCTATGCTGAGCAAACTGCGTCCACCGCATAATATCACAGATACCGGAGACAGAAAAAGGTTGATACGCGCCATTGAAATCGCTGTCTATGAAAATGAGCATATGCATGAAGTTCAAAACTACCCGGTATTTCTGCCCGTGGTTTTTGCCATTGCATACCCCCGCAACGTTATACGAGAACGAATTACCCGGCGCCTGGAGCAAAGACTTGCAGAAGGAATGATTGATGAGGTAAAAAAGCTGCTTAGCAGCGGCATCAAACCGGAGCAATTATCCTTTTACGGCCTTGAGTATCGCTATCTCACGCAGTATGTCAACGGTCAGATCTCTTATAGCGAGATGTTTAATGCTTTAAATACAGCCATTCACCAGTTTGCCAAACGGCAGATGACCTGGTTCCGTCGTATGGAAAAAAAAGGAACGAAAATTCACTGGATTGAGGGTAAACTATCGCTGGAGGAGAAAGTAGATATAATACTGCATTTCAAATCATTGGCTAAAAAGTAACAACGACGGTTTGAATGTCCGGCAAAATCATCCTTGTTCATCCAAACAATCATTAACTCCTGCTGTTTATTTTTTAGTAAGCTTTTTGTATGAAGCTCGTTGAATCATAAAATAGATTACATGATGGAAAAGAAAGTTTTTTTGATCAGTGGTGGCAGCTCCGGTATTGGATTGGCCATTGCATCAGATCTTATTAAAGAGGGTCACCGGGTTGTATCCCTAAGCAGAAGCCCCGAAAAGATTGAGCGTGCAATGGTGGAAATGCCTGATCTGGCGAGGGATATAGATTTTATTACCGGTGATATCTCCCGGCAGGAAGATGCTGCGCGTGTGTATGATTACCTGACAGAACAATATGGTATGCTCCATGGCCTGGTAAACAATGCCGGGGTCCTTACCAAGGGCACCATTGAAACCATTAGCGTTGATGACTGGCAATTCACCCTTGATGTGAATCTCACCGGACCCTATATACTTACCAAAACCTTGTTGCCACTTATGCGCAAAGCCGGAGGTGCATCCATTGTGAACATTTCGTCGGTGGCCGGATTAAAACCCGGAACCAGCGTTGCTTACTCGGTATCAAAGGCAGGCCTTGACATGCTGACCCGTTTTCTGGCCGGCGACCTGGGACCATACAATATTCGTGTGAATTCTGTTAATCCCGGGCTTGTCCGCACCCATATACATTTGGATAATAAAGTGATCGAAAACAAGGCAGCATATGAGGAAATGCTTACCGGGGCTCAGAAGCGCTATCCTATCGGCCGTATTGGCAAGCCGGAAGATATATCCAATGTGGTAAGATTTCTCCTGTCAGAAGATGCTTCCTGGATTACAGGAAGTATAGTTACTGCAGATGGAGGCGTGATGGTTGAAAACGATCTGATACCCCCAAAATAATCCCTGAACCGGTTTGCTTTTTGATAGCTATGTGTTATTTCCGGCGGCTTTGGTGTAGTCCGCACTCTTTGGTTTCGGGTTGTTCCCACCACCAGCGTCCTGCCCGTATATCTTCGCCCGGCTCAATGGCCCGGGTGCAGGGTTTACAACCAAGGCTCGGGTAACCTTTGTCATGCAAAGTGTTGTAAGGAACCTTGTGTGCATGTATATAATCCCATACCTGATCTTCAGACCAGTTTAACAGGGGATTGACTTTTAAAATATTATTCCCGGCATCCCATTGCGCGTATGGCATGCCATTTCGTGTGAGAGACTGATCGCTCCTCAAACCGGTGATCCAGATATCATTACCCTTAAGGGCTCGTTTCAGAGGTTCGATCTTCCTGACATTACAACATAGTTTCCGGTTTTCGACACTATCATAAAACAAATTGATACCTTTTTCATTAACCATCTTCTCTACCTGTCCGGCGTCGGGAAACATAACCTTAATTATGATACCGTATCTTTTGTTGGTTTTATCAATGAGATCGTAAGTTTCATAAAACAAGCGACCGGTATCAAGGGTAAAAATGGAAGGTTTAGAGGTAATGCCGCAGAGCATGTGGGTGATGACCTGGTCTTCAGCGCCCATGCTGCTTGAGAAAACCGCTTTACCGGGATGCTGTTGGAGTACCCACGAGAGGATTTCCTCAGGGGTCATTTTTGTGAAACGCTGGTGATAGTCGATTGCTTTGTCTTCCATAGGCATGGGTATAATTGACAAAATGTGAATGCTCAGAGTCGGTCGAGGGTTAATATATCCGCTGCCCGAACGCCTTTTGGGGTATCTTTTACTGTGCAGCATTCATTGTCATAATCATGTTCAAAAAACAATACATAGTTATCTGCTACCGCCCTGTTCAGAAACTCTTCCTTTTCCTGCATTGACACAACCGGGTCAATATCAAAGCTTGGAATGTAAGCCAGGGGGATATTCCCTACAGATGCAATAAAGTCAGCCATAAATACTACTTTCCTGCCTTTATAGTCAAATATTGGTACCACCTGTCCCAGGGTGTGACCATGTTTTATCTCCAGGTACACGCCATCACAAAAAGGGCCATTTTCATGGATAAATTCAAGATGTCCGCTATCATATAAAGGTAGCAGGTTTTCCATAAAATAGGAGGCTTTTTCACGTGGATTTGGCTCCATTGCGGTATCCCACTGAAGCTTGGAGCAATAATATGTGGCATTGGGAAATGTAAGTAAAGGGGTTTTTCCGTCTTCAGCCCATTTTACGGCACCTCCCACATGATCGAAGTGCAAATGTGTCAGGATCACGTCTGTAATATCTTCCGGTGTATAACCGTGAGCTGCGAGAGATTTCTCAAGGCTGTCATCACCAAAAAGGTGGTAAAAGCTAAAGAATTTTTCGCTTTGTTTATCCCCCATTCCCACATCTACAAGGATGCGTCTGTCGCCCGTATCGGCTAAAAGGCAGCGTGATGCCAGGGGAATCATATTGTTCTCATCAGCCTGCACATACTTTTCCCAGATTGTTTTTGGAACAACACCAAAACAAGCACCGCCGTCCAATTTGAAATTCTCTGCTACCACTGGAAACAACTTCATATATAAGCATTTAGTTAGATTAATACTTCTTGGCAAGGTACCCCGGAGAGGGTGATTCCCAACAATATATTTTCCGGAATAATGCCACACCAAGGCTTTTGTACAATTGCAAAATTACAAAAACAATCCTTTCATGCAAGTTCACATATAAAATCAGGGAGCACCGGCAAAAAATCCTTAATTTTACGATTTTTCGGGAAATTTATTTTAGCACGTGCAACATAGGATATCTGTGTGATGCGCATAAATAAGCAAATGAAAAAACATATCCATTTTATCGCCATAGGTGGCAGTGCCATGCATAACCTGGCCATTGCACTCCATAAAAAGGGAGAAGTGGTAACCGGGTCGGATGATGAAATATTTGATCCTTCGGGGAAGCGTTTACGTATGTATGGTCTGTTCCCGGAAAAAACCGGTTGGTTTACGGAAAATATTCATCCGGGGCTGGATGCAGTTATTGCCGGCATGCATGCCAAGCCTGACAATCCGGAGTTGTTAAAAGCCAAGCAGCTGGGTATTCCTGTATATTCTTTTCCGGAATATCTTTACGAGCATGCCAGGGAAAAGACACGGGTTGTGATCGGAGGCAGTCATGGAAAAACAACCATCACGTCCATTATTTTGCATATCATGAAAAATCTGGATATGAAGACCGATTATATGGTGGGTGCGCAGTTGGAGGGCTTTGATGTGATGGTCAGGCTTTCAGATGATGTACCATTTATGATAATGGAAGGTGATGAGTATCCCAGCGGGCCGACAGACCTCCGACCCAAGTTTCATGTCTATAAGCCACACATTGCCGTGATCAGTGGTATTGCCTGGGACCACATGAATGTTTTTCCCACCTATGAACATTACCTTGACCAATTCAGAACATTCATTGATTGTATTGAGGAAAACGGCAAGTTGATTTATTGCGCCGATGAACCTGCAGTGAAGGCATTGGTTCAACAGATCCAAAGAGATGATATTTGTCTGTATCCGTATACCATTCCGGATTATGTGGTTCAAGACGGGCAAACCACCATATTAAGTGAGGGAGGCAACTTTCCGGTGGGTTTGTTTGGCAGGCATAACTTACTGAATATTCAGGCTGCGCGACTTGTGTTGCAACAGCTTGGTATAGAAGATGAAGCCTTTGGAAAACATGCCGGGTCTTTCAGGGGGGCCAGCAATCGCCTGGAAATTCTTTATAATGATGATAATGTGTTGGTGATCAGAGATTTCGCGCATGCACCGTCGAAACTTCGTGCCACCCTGGAAGCAGTAAAGTCTCATTTTACAGGCAAAACCATTGTTGCTTGCATGGAATTGCACACCTATAGCAGTCTGAACAAGGCTTTTTTACCTCAATATAAAGATACCATGGAAAAAGCCGATGAAGCTATCGTGTTTTACAGTCCCCGTGCCCTCGAACTAAAAAGACTGCCTCTGATTGACAAGTCAGAAGTTGCGCGGGCGTTTGATAAAAAGGGCTTGCATGTGATAACAGACAAGGAAAGCCTTGGTCACATCTTACACAGCCGCCCTTCACAAAATACCTGTTTTCTTTTTATGAGTTCAGGAAGCTTCGGTGGTTTTGACATGGCAGGTTTTGTTCAAAAACTTGCAAATCAATCTGGCGACTGAATAAGCACTGAAAATCCGTTGCTCAGCACAATACGGACTTTCATAAATAGTTGACACACCCTGAAAAAGCGAAAATAATGAGTGAATCTGAAGTGAAGCCCGTTATTGAGGAAAGCTGGATGAAGGTATTGCAGGATGAATTCAAATCCGATTATTTCCATGATTTGAAACAGTTTTTACTGGAGGAAAAAAAGAAGTACACTATCTATCCGCCGGGATCCAGGATTTTTGCTGCCTTTAACCGGACACCTTTCCACAAGGTAAAGGTGGTATTATTGGGGCAGGATCCATATCATGGTCCGGGACAGGCACATGGACTATGTTTTTCGGTAAACAGGGGTATCCCCAAGCCGCCTTCCCTGATCAACATTTTCAAGGAACTGAGGGCTGACCTGGGCATTTCAGAGCCTCTGCACGGCAACCTGGAGGACTGGGCTGACCGCGGTGTATTGTTGCTGAATGCCACGCTTACCGTGCGTGCGCGACAACCAGGATCACATCAGAACAAAGGCTGGGAAACCTTTACCAACGCGGCTATAAGAACCTTGTCAGAACAAAAATCAGGTCTTATATTTTTACTTTGGGGAAATTATGCACAAGCAAAGGAGCAAATGATTGATGCCACCAGGCATTATGTGTTGAAAGCCCCGCACCCCTCCCCTTTTTCCGCGGCCAGAGGTTTTTTAGGCTGCAAACATTTTTCGGAAGTAAATCGTATTTTGAGAGCACAAAATATGGAGGAAATTGACTGGACCATCAAATGAAATATTTTTCCGACCTTTGTATGCTTTTCGGGCGCTAAATAATATGGCAGGCAATTTTTCATTTAACTAAACGGACATAATTTGGAACAATTTATATTTGGGATACATCCTGTTCTGGAAAGTTTGGAAAGCGGGCGGATACCAGAAAAAGTGCTTATCCAAAAGGGTTTGCAGGGAAGTACTTTTCAGAAACTGTTTGCACTCATCAGGAAGAAAAAGATTCCCTTTCAGATGGTTCCGGCCGAGCGGCTGTCAAAGGTAACCACCGGGAATCACCAGGGCGTTATCGCCTACATATCTGCCATCGAATATCATTCACTGGAAGACTTGCTTCCGGGCATTTTCGAACGGGGCGAAACACCATTGCTCGTTCTGTTGGATGGGGTCACTGACGTACGTAACCTGGGAGCCATTGGTCGCTCGGCAGAATGTGCAGGTGCCCATGCAGTCGTTTTACCTGCGAAAGGTAGTGCAAATGTCACCCCTGATGCCATTAAGGCATCAGCCGGCGCTTTGTCAAGAATTCCGGTTTGCAAGGAAGCAAACATCTTGCAAAGCATTGCCTTTTTGCAGGCCTGCGGTATCAGGGTTGTTGCTTGTGACAGCAAAGGCCATGAAAATGTCTTTAACAGTGATCTTACCAAACCACTTGCCATTGTGATGGGCTCGGAAGATAAGGGCGTTTCAGCCGCTGTCAGAAAAACATCCGACAATGTGGTTGAAATTCCCATGAAAGGCTCCATTGGCTCACTAAATGTATCTGTGGCAACCGGTATCATATTGTTTGAAGCATTGAGGCAACGTTACCACTGACCGCTTAAAAGATAAATGATGACTATCCTGACAGGATTATTTATACCTTGCTTTGTGGATCAGCTGTATCCGGATACAGGATTCAGCATGCTGAAGGTATTGAAGCATGCAGCCGAAAAAAAGCATGTTCACATGGAATTTGGTTATAACCCGGAACAAACCTGTTGCGGACAGGCTGCATATAACGGCGGATATTGGGATGAAGCAAAGCACCTGGGGGAAAAAGTCATCAGAGATTTCAATAATTATGCTTATGTAGTGGGACCGTCGGCATCTTGTGTTGCGATGATCAGGAACCATTATCGGAAAATGTTTTACAATTCGGCTTTACACAACGAGAGCAACGCGTTGTCAAAAAAAATATTCGAGTTTACTGATTTTCTGGTCACTGTTATGGGCATGGAAGATATGGGTGCCCGGTTTCCGGCCACCGTTACCATTCATGATGCATGTGCAGCAATCCGGGATTACGGGCTTACTCACCAGCCGCGCAGGCTCTTGCAAAATGTAAAGGAGCTGAAAATTGTTGAAATGAAAGATCATGATGTTTGTTGTGGTTTCGGCGGCACTTTTTCCGTAAAGCATGAAGCCATTTCCACCGCCATGGCGGAACAGAAAGTGCAGCATGCACTGGACAGCAATGCAGCATACATTGTTTCCACAGAGTCATCGTGCCTTATGCATTTGCAGGGATTTATCGACAAACAGGGATTGCCCTTGAAAACCATTCATATTGCGGACCTGCTGGCACAGGGTATTAACTGACCTGTAAGCGGTTATCCCATTTATCAGGGTAAAACAAATACAACGCTTAAACGGACTGTAATGGAGGTGTTTTACCAGGCATTCCACAACTTAATCCATCAAAATAAAAAATGTGCACCAAATGATGAATCTGGGCATTGACATTGGGGGCAGCACAACCAAGATTGTCGGCACCCGCGAAAAGCAAATCATCCAACCCTTAACCGTTGAGGCAAATGATCCGGTAGCTTCTGCTTCGGGAGCATTGGGTAAGTTTTTAAACGTGAACAATTTGTCATTTAATGACATCGATAATGTGATGGTTACCGGGGTTGGTGCTTCCTTTTTGGGTGACAAGCTTCTGGGTTTACCCATACACCAGGTCGACGAATTCAGGGCCATTGGTCAGGGCGGTTTGTTTCTTACCGGCCTGAAACAGGCCATTATTGTGAGCATGGGAACCGGTACTGCTTTTGTAAAAGCACACGGAAAATGCATTAAGCATCTTGGTGGCACCGGTGTGGGTGGTGGCACCATTGCCGGGTTATCAAAGAACATGGCCAACCTTTCAAATATTGATAATATTATTGAAGCAGCTACCTATGGAAAGCTTGAAAACATTGATCTGAGTGTTGGTGATATCTCTTCTGATAATTACATCGGAAAGCTTCCCGGTAACATTACTGCTTCCAATTTTGGAAAAATGAATGATCAGGCAGACAAAAATGATATATGTAAAGGGATTCTCAACATGGTTTTCCAGGTAGTTGGTATGATGGGAATATTTGCTGCCCGTTCTGAAAAAGACCGGGATATTGTATTGTCAGGCAAGATGATTGATATCCCGCAGGCCAGACAAACTTTTAACGTACTTGCCGGCCTGTACGATGTTGTATTCCATTTTCCGCCACATGCAGCCTATTGTACCGCCATTGGTGCGGGAATTTCGGGTATTGCCCAATCAGACGAAAGTTTTTGAAAGGAAGTGATGGCATAAACAATAATATTAAATAAATTTTTTCAATTTTTGCAAATACTCTGGTTTTTTATATTACCTTTGTCATGCAATTAAAAAAAGTAACCAGAATTGATTTCCGCTCTATTTGACTTCAAACACACCTTCCTTAAGTAAAGTTTCATTTCAAATACTGTGGTATATCAATTCAAATTAATTAAATGATTTTATTTTTATGAAAACTGGAACAGTAAAGTTCTTTAACGAACTTAAAGGATTTGGATTTATCAAGGATCACGAAACAGAAGAGGAATTTTTTGTACATGCAACCGGTCTGGTTGATCAGGTCAGAGAAGGTGATGAAGTTACCTTTGAGCTGAAGGAAGGCAGAAAAGGTATGAATGCGGCTAATGTGAAACTGTCATAGATCATCCTTTTTAGAGAAAACCAGGACCTTGAAGTCCTGCGTAAGCCCCCTGTTCTTTGATCAGGGGGCTTTTTTTACATTGCCTATATAGGTTTCCAGAATTCCGGAGAAATCGACCTCACCATCAAAGAATAATGATACCAGAGGTATACCGTATTTACGCGATACATCTTTCAGTATGGATGCGCTAATGTTTCCCGGCATACACCCAAAAGGAGAAACGTTCAAAACCAAATCGGCACCCTGTTGCATAAATGCAATACTTCTGCCAATGGTAAGTATTGACTCCCCCTCTATCTGATCCGGCAGAAACTCCTTCCCGTAACGCCGAATGGTCTTTATTGAAGGTTCACGTCTGCTTTTCAATAAATTACCGAAAATACCCAGATAGCTTTTCTCCAGCCAGGACACCACACCGTTGGCTATTTTGCTGTGGAGCCAATCTGACAGATTCCGGTTTTTTTCAAAACCGGACGTATAATGCAGCCACTCCATAATGGGTGCAACCCATGCCTCGCCTCCGGCCGCTTCAATGGTTTCCACCAGATTTGCATTGGAAAATGGAGAATTGCGTACATATATTTCGCCCACAACACCAACCAGCGGCTTTTGGTCGTCATATACCCGGATTCCCCTGATATCGGCACACAGTTGTCTGAGGATTACCTTTATATCTGCCCGGTCTTCAAAGGCCCCTTCCAGACGGCTTACATAGTCTTGCATCAAACGGTCAGTGATGCCGGCATCTTTCTCATATGGACGAATTTTGTGTTTCAGTTTATCCAGTATATCGGATACCATCAGAGCCTTAAAGAGATGCTTCCGCATGGGGCCTGTAATATCGCTGTAATGGTCATCGGAATTTGGTGAAACGATGGATGCGAAAAAGTCTTGCGACTGAAGTATTTTGTCGTGAAGCCGTGCATATTGGCCAAACCGGCAAGGGCCGTTTGTACAAGGCATAAAGAGAGCGGAATTTTCATGCCCGGTACCGTTTTGTTGTTCTTTTGCCAGGCGGTGAATAAAAGAGCCTATGGTACTGGCTGCCGGCATACATTCGGATCCCCGGGTAAAAGAACTTCCCAGTGCATAGGTTTCAGCGTCTTCCTTATCCAGGGCGACCGACTCTATCCCATATCCGCGTAAACCTGCACTCATCAGGCGCGAAGCAACCGGATGCATCGGAGGGATATACACTTTCCGGTCGGTGAGCCGGCTAACAACCCGCTTTTTCTCATTTATAACAGGCATTTCCTGCCGGTTGTTGTGATGCTTATAATGGTTGTCAACCCGGTCAAAAAAAGCTTCCAACCTTGTAATATAACCACCGTCACCCCCGTGCTCGTCCAACTCAAGAATTAAGGCAGGTTTTTTTTGCATTTCTCTTTCAAAGACACCCAACAGGAATGAATCCGGTCCGCAATTAAAATTGGTAAGGAATATGGGATACAATCCGGGTGTGCGTCTGATGTATTGCGCGGCAACTACAATTTTCTGGCCATAAGACCAATACATGTCTTCATAACCATTTGGTAGTTCTTTACGGGAGACGGGTAACATATCCAGGGGAAGCACAGTGTATCCATACTGGCTGATGGCTTCCGGCAACCCAAGGTTCAACATATCATCCAGCAGATTGTATGATCTTCCGATCAGCACAAAAACAGGTTTCCCTTCTGAACGGCTGCTGCTGAGTGCAAGCGTGCTTTGCCGATGAAGCTCTTCAATATATTGTTTTCCGGCTTGTTTTGCCGATTGCCAGGCTTTTTCAACCGCTCCCTTCTTTAATGAAAACAGATGTCCCAGACTTTTTTTCAATTCCTTGATATTCCTTTCATCTTCCCTGGAAAAGTCAATCACAGGTGCGATAATACCCTCGGTTTGCCTGTTGTGCATCCGGAATGTACTTTTCATCAAGGATGGGAATGCTTGTGACAGCGGACAAAAGAAAGAGGCAGCTGCTTTAGGGTTGACCTCATCTTGCAGATGATAAGGGAGGAAAAACGGTGTTTTACCTTCCTCCGCCAGGGAAAAAACCCTATCAGTGGCCAGTTTTACCGGATAACAACAATCGGTGAGCGATCTGGTGGAGTGAGAATCTGATGACGGGTTACTGATCGTTACAGGGCTGAGTTCAATGCCCAGCGAATAGAAGAAGGCCTGCCAGAAAGGATTGTAGGAAAAGTAATGCAGCACTTGTGGAAAATAGATGGTACCCAAAGGGTTCAAAGGTTTTTTAACAGAGTAGACCAGTGTCGCCATTTTTGACAAGGGTTGCCGCGGTTTGTTTTTAGCGGCCGGTTTCACTCCCTCCTCGCGGCCGCACTGATATCCCCAGGATGCCAATGTTTCCCCGCCAATGGAGGTAAGCCTGGTGATTTGACAATGGTTGTTGCAAAGTTTACAGCATTCTTCGGAAAGATTAAACTTTACATCTTTAATTTCAATGCCTTTAAATTTTGTTTCCTGAAGTTTTTCTTTACGTAAGACTTCCGCCATTCCGATGGCTCCCATGAGGTGACTGTGTTGTGAGGTTAATATGGTTTTGTTCAACACATTTTGAAATGCTTCCACGAGGCCGGCATTTTTTGCGGTTGCACCGAGAAAGAGGATTGGTTCTTCCACCGGGCGGTGTTGCACTACACGATGCAGATAGTTTTTACATACGGCATAAAGGATGGATGCCATCACCTGGCTTTTGGTCAGCCCCTTGGCAAGTAGCTGATTTGCATCCTGTTCCATAAAAACAGTGCACCTGTGGTTTGCGTATGGTGGGGCAACCTCTTTGCAGACCATGCTGATTTCATCCAGATGGATATTCAGATTGGCGGCCTGTTCTTCAAGGAATGAGCCTGTGCCGGCCGCACACACATAATTCATGTTGGCATCGGCCATCCAGCCATTTTCCACCCTGATATATTTGGCATCCTGTCCCCCAATCTCGATAATGGTTTTTACATCCGGATATTCTTTCATGGCGCCCTGCAGGTGAGCGGTAATCTCGTTCTTTATCATATCGGCACCGGCAAATGCACCCACCAGTTTCCGGCCGCTACCTGTTGTTCCCAGTGATTGGATCATCAGTGTCACATCATATTGCTGACAAATGGAATACAATCCGTGAAGCAAGCGCTGAAAAGCTTCCACGGGTCTGCCTTTGGTTCTGGCATAGAGTCCCAGCCGGATATCTCCACTGGTATCAAGAAGAGCCATTTTGGTACTGGTTGAACCGATATCAACTCCAACATAGGCTTGGAGGGTTTCGCCTTTGCTTAATTTATAAAGATCCACTTCATTGCCGTAATCATCATTATAATGTACATGGGCAGCCTGTTTCGATTCCCTGAACAGAAGTGGTTTTTCATAGTGTTGCTTGTGGGACTTATGATTCGGTTTTTGGCCATTTGCAAACAATGTATCTTCTTTCAGTGACTGATACAGTGCTTCGGCAAGGAAATAGTCGGCTTGTTCAGGTATGATGATCCGTTGACCATCCAGCAATGATTCAAAATAGTGAAGAAAAACCTTGTTTTTTGTAAGTCCGCCAATAAGCATTACCGGGCCTTCGACTTTTGTTCCCCTGAAAAGCGTTGTGAATGCGGATTGTGAAAGTCCTTTCACAAGTCCGTTCCAGAGTTGCTCCACCGTATATCCGGCCTGCTGGCGGTGTATCAGGTCGCTTTTGGCAAAAACGGAACATCTGGAGGCAATAACCGGTGGATTATCCAGTACAGGAATCCGGTGGATGGTATCATGCGAAAGTCCAAGACGATGCATTTGCTGATCCAAAAAAGCACCTGTACCGGCTGCGCACAATGAGTTGGTTTCATAGCGTTTCAGGCTGCCGTCAATTACTTCGGCCATTGCCAATCCGGAGGACCCGATGTCCACAATGTACCTTATATCACGATATTTCGGATGCTTTAATGCATTTACCAGTGCCGGTGCAGGGGATACGCCCACTATATCGTCATTCCCGCTGAGCAGTGATGCATATTTGCCACTCACCACCGATCGCCCTTTTTGTAAGTCAAGGGCGTGTTTCTCAAGCATCATATTCAGGGCATGATCCGGCTCTCCGTGATGTTTGAAGGCGATACGGTGAATATGTCCATTTTCGGAATATACCATCTTGATGGATAAGGTACCCGCATCGATGGCAAATATGTTGTTCTTTTTTTCCATGAAAAATATCCGGTAAAACCAGACATCAAAAATAATAAAAGCGGAGGAGTTCGTTGCGCTATTGTTTTTCCGGTTTCAGCGATATGATCCACTTTTCGTCATTCCAGCTGATGCGTTCGAGATCAAAATCAAAAGTTGAGCCGTTAAAACTGATCAGGTGATCGATGGGAATATTGGTGTTTTGTAACTTGTGTGTTGCAGATAAGGGTCTGGTAATGTGAAAATGACACGCCGGTTTGATATATTTCCCCATTGCAGCCGATTCGATGATCATGGGTGCTGTTTTGTCCATGTCGTTCAATATGATGGGAAAAGCCTTCAATAGGCCATCATCAATTATATTCTGAACAAAATACACACGATCAGCCCCGCTCCGCAACATCCTGGAACTGTCCTTCCTGGTATTGCGGTTGGTTTCTCTGATGATCATCAGATGATTCTCCTGATGTATTATATGGATATTGTCAGGTTGCGGATGCCAGTGCGGTGTAATTTTGACAGCCACAATACCGATATGGCGGAATTTTTCAAGGAGCATACAACTCAGGGTCGTTTTCCCCACATTGCTGCCCGTACCGCTGATTAACAAAACATTAGGATGATATGGTAACATAATGATCAAAACAGTTTTTCCGGGTACACATTTTTCTTTACAAGCTGATCTATCCTTGTCAGAGCTGCCTCCTTATCGGCCCGGTAGGTGACCCCAAACCATTGCGCACTGCTTTGTAAGACACTTACCATGGCTTTTTTTTCGGAGATCAGCTCATCAATTACAAAAGGAAGAAAAAACTCCGACTGATCAATTTGCGCTTCTTCTTCGAGAAAATTTTTCATTTTGTTTTCAAGGTGATCAAACACATCGGGGGTGAAACCCCAAAAATTCATGGAAACGATCTCATCGGGTTGCAGTGCCGTATTTTTCTCCTTGCTGATGATCTTTCCCGATTCATTTTTCTGTATTTGGGTATATTCCGTAACATTGGCCAGCATATTGTTTTCATCCACTTTGCAGACACCCCTGGAAACATGTCCGTGGTCCGACAGGGTGTTTTCAAGTCGGTAACCGCACATGGCATAATGGCTTTGGGAATCTCCAGGTAGTGTATCGAGATGATTTGCCATAACAGCATAGGCTTCACGGCCATAAAAATCGTCGGCATTTATGACCACAAAGGGATTTTCAACGGATTGCCGTGCCACCCAAAGGGCGTGGCCGGTTCCCCAGGGTTTTTTTCTTGATTTGTTACACAGAAATGGTTCGGGAAGATCGTCAAGTTCCTGGAAGACAAGGTCTGTTTGTATACAGGGACTAATCTTTTTTATGATCCGGCGGTTGAAATCGTTTTCAAAGCTTCGCCTGATTACGAAGACCACTTTTTCAAATCCCGACCGGATCGCGTCATACACTGAATATTCCATAATGCTTTCCCCGGAAGGGCCAACTTCATCAAGCTGTTTCATTCCGCCGTATCTGCTGCCCATTCCGGCTGCCAGAATCAATAAAACCTTTTGCATGGCACATTGTTTTCATCAAAAAAATCACATTCAGGGCAAAAATACGGAATAATTGGGAGGCTAAACATAAAGCTTTATGATGCAAAAAACAGTGTATTGACGGTATCCAGTTGTTCAAGGCTGATCATATGCCCCAAATCTTTGTAAATTTTCAATGTTGTTTTTGCATGCATGTTCCGGAGAATCTGTTCTGATTGTTTTGCCCTTTCAACAGGTATATGCGGATCAGGGTCACTTGTTCCGATGAATACCGGTGTCTGGAGGAAGTCCCCATTATACTGATCCGGGGTGATTTTATCTCCGATCAGACCACCTGTAAAGGCAATAATACCACCGTAGCGGCCCGGGTTCCTTGCGGCAAACTCAAGGCTCAGGCAAGCACCTTGCGAGAAACCGCTGATGAAGATGTTTTCTTTGGTGATGCCGGTCAGCATGATGTCATTCACCAGTTCACCAATGAGCCCAAGGGCTGCATTAAGCCAGGGTTGGTTTTGCTGCCGGGGTACCAAAAATGAATAAGGATACCAGGTATTGCGCGTAGCCTGAGGTGCAAGGATGGCAAATTCGTCCAATTCGAGATGTTCGGTGAGCGAAAGTATATTTTCTGCTGTTCCGCCCCGACCGTGTATCAGGATGATGGCTTTTCCCGCTTCAGCGAGCCTTTTACCGGCATATATTACTTTCTTTTCGTGCATTACACATAGCTTTTTGAATGTTCAGCGATGGCAGGCAACCCGGATTCGATATGCTTACGGTTGAATTCGTGATGAGGCGGCAGCCTGAGTTCTGATCCCAACTTATCCGGGGCTTCATCCACTGTGAAACCCGGGGCATCGGTGGCTATCTCAAACAATACGCCACCAGGCTCTCTGAAATATACCGATTTAAAGTATTGCCTGTCGATAACGGGTGTTGGCTGCAAGCCATATTGTCTGATGCTTTGCCTTATTTCCTGCTGACTGTTTGTGTCGGGTGAACGAAAAGCAATGTGGTGAATGGTACCGTACCCGCTCAAGCCGGTAGTATTCGATGATGGAACAAGGATATCAATGTAATTTCCCGGGACATCAAGAGTGGCAAACCGAAAACGGTTGCCGCTTTCTCCTATCAAGCGGTGATCCATTTTACCTGTAAGCAGTGCTCCGGTGCGCTCATATCCGCTTGCCCAGATCTCCGCACTGTAAAATCCCCTGATGGCATATTCGGGCGGGACGGGTCCATCAGAATAAGGTTTTCTTTCATCAAGATCATTAAAAACCAATTCCATACCCAAACCATCATGATCCTCAAAATAAATAAATACCTCTTTGCCCAGACGTTCCTGGGCATTCTTGCGGGGTATATCAAAACGATCCAGCCGTTTTTCCCAGTAACCCAGCGCGTCCATAGGCACAGAAAAAGTGGTGGTGTTCACCAGTCCTGTTCCATGCCTTCCACGCCTGATTCCCCCATAGGGAAAAAAAGTCATAATACTGCCCGGACTGCCAATATCATCACCATAATATAAATGATATACTCCCGGATCATCAAAATTAACGGTCTTCTTGATAAAACGCAAACCAAGGACACCTGTGTAAAAATCAAGATTCTTTTGTGCATCACCAGCAAGGGCGGTGATGTGATGTATGCCTGTGATGTTCATATTCTGCGACATTAAATATCAGTTTATCTGTATAGATAAATGTATAACATTCAAATAAGCACATTGTTTGCTTTCGTAGCCATTGGTGTCTGTTTTCAGCAGTACAATAAAGCAATGATTCAATAGAATGTATAACCGGAGCTGAGCTTAGCTAATCAAAAAATAGTTTGTAGTGTGCATGGAGGTTCAGAATGGTTTGCACATATGTTACGGGTTCTTCACCTGCGGCATAGCCATAGATCACTTCTTCCCGAAGATAGTATTCCGGGTTGGATTTTTTCAGCATATATTTTTCCACGTTATCAAACCAGATATCAGGATCTGCGCCTTCTGCTTTTGCCAGTCGCCGTGCATCCTGCACATGTCCCTGGCCTGCATTATAGGAGGCAATAATAAAATGAAGGCGCTGATTTTCATCCATTATTTCTTTTGCCCAATAGTTGTCCAGCCATTCCAGGAATCGAACTCCGGCTATGATGTTTTGTATGGGGTCGAAAGGGTTTTCAGCACCAAAGGCTTTTGCGGTTGGCGGCATCAACTGCATCAAGCCTTCTGCTCCTGCCCAGGAACGTGCATGCGGATCGAAACGTGACTCCCTGTATATCAAAGCAGCCAGCAACCTCCAATCCCAGTTGATCAGGGCAGATTGTTCCTTTAACAAACTATCGTAGGGTGAAATTGTTCCTCCGGTGATGGGAAAAAATTCGCTGCCATAACGAAGCCTGAAGGTCCTGCGGTTTTCGTAATATTTGTTATAGATCACGTAATAATCAACATGTTTACGGGCATTCTGCAGCCATGCGTTCAGGGTATCCAATAACAATTCTGAAGATGGTCTTACGGCCCAGGCTGTCTGCTGGGGCAAGCTGATGGCCGTTGAAACGTCCAGGTTCTGATAATAGGCAGACTGCATGGCGGCGATGTTTTCATCTGCCACCGTGTAATCGATTTGCTTTTCTGCCACTTTGCGGATCAGTTGTTCGGTAGTAACACCTATATCTGCTTCCAGGATGTGTATTTCTGCTCCGATTTCCCGGGATAAGTTGCGGAGGCGTTCATTGTATGCTGAACCGCGTCTTACATGGATGGTTTTGCCCGACAGTTCCAACGGGTTCCTGATTAGTTCATTCTCAATCTGGTGCAACATCATCCGGCGCCAATTGTCGGGCCTCCTTTGCACCAATACCTGCCTGGTCATATTCATCGGGTCAGTAAATGCCAAACGTTCACGACGCTCTGTGGTGACTGTCAAACCATAGGCAATCAGGTCTCCTTTACCCTGTTCCAGCATCCGGATCATTTCATCAAAATCATGGGCCAATACAATGCGCACAGTAATATCCAGGTAATCTTCCAGTAAACCGAGCAATTCATAATCATAACCCATTACTTCACCGCGATATACAAAATAGCTGAAAGGGCTATAACCGGTTATGGCAACCAGTTCACCCCGTTCAGTAATTTGAGGCATGTCAATGACTTCGGGTCTTGAATGGCAACCAAAAAACAGGCTGCTTCCCATCGTCAGCGCTAAAATGATATGGGCAGGTCTTTTCAGCATGATCTATAATAATGGATAAAACTAAGCAATCTTTATTTCATTTGCAATTTTTTTGTTCTTCCACAAAAATGCTGTTTTTGTCCGATAGCCTAATTCGATTTTTCATTTTTACGTATTTTTACCTATTATTGCATGATCAATCTATGCATTAATTTCTGAAGATTCCGCTTCAGCCGGCAATCAAGGAAGTGATTATAATTGACTGAAACCGTCTTAATCATTCTTAATGTAAGATATCGGTTACTTGCACTTTTACTTTAGTAGAAAACTATCAAAGTTCTATTTAACAAATAGTTATGTGCACAAGATATTCACCCGAAACGATTAAAATATGAAACGAAAAGCTTTGTTGTTTATTTTTTTCACCGTCCTGATGGTGTGCCTGCTTTCATCCTGTGGTGTTGATCAGGCGGATACGATTTATATTAACGCCAACATCTACACTGCAGACGAGGATTTAATGCATGCTACTGCATTGGCTGTTAAAGGCGACCGCTTCGTGTATGTAGGCAATACTGAATCAGCGATGGCTTTTGCCGGTCGAAAGACCAGGGTGGCAGACCTGGAAGGCTTAACGGTGATTCCGGGTCTCACCGAGAGCCACATGCATTTTGATGGCCTGGCAAAGAATCTTTTAATGGCTCCGCTGGATATCTACTGGTTACCAATGGATGCGTTGCTGGAGACCATAGGGGAGGCTGTTGCGCGTGCAGACAGCGGGGCATGGATTGTTGCACGCGGTTATAATGATGCCATATGGGAGGATCCTCCACACCGGCATTTACTTGATGCGGTTAGTCCGTATAATCCTGTTGTTTTAAGGAGGTATTGCGGTCATGCGCATTTTGTGAACAGCCTTGCTTTGCGGGTTGCCGGTATAACTGCAGAGACCGTTGATCCTGAGGCCGGAATCATTGTCCGGGATGAAAGTGGGGAGCCTACGGGCGTGCTTGTATCTGCGGCGGGAGCATTGGTTACGCGTCACATTCCACCTGATCCGGACCTTGACCACGCGCAGTGGCTTGAAGCCTATCGTCTGGCTGGTAATGCACTGCTGGCAGCCGGTATCACAACTGCCCATGACCTTACTCCTACCACACTTGAAGATGTTGCTATCCGAAAGGATGCTTTTGAGAAAGGGCTTTTGAAAGTCAGACTGATGGATGCGGTTACGGAGTCTGCCGCAAAAGAGATGCGTACACCCCTTATCGGCCTTTATGACCATCGCTATACGGTAAGGTGGGTAAAAAAATTCGTGGATGGTTCTCTTGGAGGTCGGGGTGCTGCCCTGTTGGAACCCTATGATGATATGTCCGGCGAAACAGGCGCTTTGCGACCACTTGGCGAAGATACGGACGTTTATGCACGGCTGGTGGCTGATCTGCTGGAGTTGGGATTTAGCACCCGAACACATTCTATCGGCGACAGAGGCAACAGGGCCACGCTGGATGCTTTCGAGAAAGCCATGGAAATCAGCGGTAAAAGTCCCCGTGAAGCCCGGCTGGTGGTGGAGCATGCACAGATCCTTCATCCGGAAGACATCCGGCGATTTGCCGACAGGAAGATCCTGGCTTCCATGCAACCCATCCATGCCACTGAAGATATGCTTTTCGTTGAAAGCAGAATAGGATATGACCGGGCATATGCAGGAGCGTATGCATGGCGAAGCATTCTGGATGCAGGTGGATTAATATCTGCAGGATCCGACTATTACGTGTCACCTTTTAATCCATTCTATGGATTGCATGCCGCCGTTACACGTCAAGACCGGGAGAACAACCCTCCTGACGGTTGGTTCTCTGAACAATCAATGACTCGCGAAGAAGCCCTGAAAGCATATACAATCTGGCCGGCATACCTTGAATTTTCAGAGGATATAAAAGGAAGTATATCCCCCGGCAAGCTCGCTGATTTCCTGGTAATTGACAGGGATTATATGGCCATACCCGCGGAGGATATTCACCGGATCAGGGTTTTGAAAACCGTCCTGGGCGGTGAGGTGGTTTTTGACCTGGCGGATGATTGAAAAACAAGCTCCCGCAGGACGTAAAAAACATCTCTGGCCCGCAAACCGGGTGGGATGAAGATACAGGCCATCATCATAAACATGCCTGTGAAAAAGATTAGAGTCGCAATATCAATATTCAACACAGTCAGAAAATGAAAAAAAGCAAAAAGATTGTCATTATGATGATGGTTGTGGTTTCCATCATTTTTACCAAAAATGAAGCAAGTGCCTGTTTTGCAGTTATTGTGGGAAAGGATGCTTCGGCCGACGGTTCGGTCCTGTTTGGTCACCTTGAGCAAAACGGTGGTTTGCGTAATCTGAGCTACAGATACGTTCCCCGTATGGAGCATGTTCCGGGCAGCATGGTTCACCTGCGTCGTGGCGGGAAATGGCCGCAAGCGAACGAAACCTATGCCTATTTATGGACCAGCAATCCCGGTGTGGAATTTAGCGACGGTTATTTCAATGAATTTGGTGTGGCCATATCATCGGATGCGTGCCGAACCCGCGAAGACACATACGATGAGCTGGTCGCACGCGGCGATATTGTTGACGGTGGCATTGGTTATAAATTGCGGCGAATTGTGGCTCAGAGGGCAAAAACTGCCAGAGAAGGCGTTGATATTGCCACCGAGCTGCTGAATTATTTTGGTTATGCAGCTTCAGGGCGCACTTACATCATAGCCGACGCTAATGAAGCCTGGCTGCTTGGTGTGGTAAGGGGTAAACACTGGATCGCACAGCGGGTTCCCGATGATGCCATTGTTTTGTTGCCCAATGTTCATATCATTGGTCCGGAAGCAGATCTCAGTGACACGGATAATGTACTCGCCTCCGAAGGTTTGGTAGAATATGCCATATCACGCGGTTGGTACAATCCTGACAGCGGTGAACCTTTCAGCTTCAGGGATGCTTTCAATCTGCCTCCATACGAGGGTAGTTTTATGGATGAGTATGGGGTAGATCCACGGCAGTGGTTCAGTCAATCACTGGTAAAGAATGAATTGATCGAACTGCCGGCAGAGCAGCAACTACCCTTTGCGTTATATAGCGAACATTTATTTACGATATCTGATGTGGCCAATATCATCCGTAGTCATGGACACATTGATGGTCAGGAGCCTGATATGTCCCTTTCGTACGCGCTTGGCATGCCAACAGATGCATCTCCGCATCACTTGCCGGGTACAGGGGCCATTTGCAGCAGCACATCACAGGAGCTGGTGGTTTACCAGTTGAGAAACTGGCTGCCTGCAGAAGTAGGATCCGTTGCCTGGCGAACCACAGCTGCACCCTGCGGCTCAGTGCTCGTACCCTGGTATGCGGGTATCACATCCACACCAAAACCATATTACAAAGACTGGCCGCTGGATCAGGCGCTGGATATCAGCTTTCAGTTCAATCCACCTCCCGGCGCATTCAATTATGATCCGGACAACGCGTTTGATGTTTTTAATGCCCTGGAAAACATGATTGATCTGAACTATCCCACAAATATCAAATGGGTCAGGGAGCGTTGGGATCCTTTTGAGGCTGAACAGTTTGCCATGCAGCCGGCCATCGAAGAGGTGGCATTGAAATTATTAAAAGACGATCCTGAGCTCGCACGGACTTTTTTGACAAATTACTCAAACACAAGAGCCATCCAGGCATTGGAGGCTGCCAAAGAGATGCTTAACCATCTTAAGACCATTCACTGGGCACACTAAAACGATGAATGGTATTGTCTGCTGTGAAGCCCCCGTAGAAAAAAAATTATCAGGCGAATGCATAATCCGGGAGATGCCGATACAGATAAAATGATGCGGGAGATCAGTGACAAAGATGTTATTGCGGCGAACAAAAAAAAGTAATACAAAAGTTTTTACAGACTTATGAAAACAACATTCGGTCCTCAAAAAATCATGTTTCCCTGTCCAACAACCCTCGTAGTTACAGGCAGCATGGAAAAAGCAAATATTGTAACCATTGCATGGGTCAGTCTTTTGACAAGCAAACCGCCAACATTGGGAATATCGGTCGGCACCCGCGGATTTTCCGGGGAAGAGATAAAAGCGAACAAAGATTTCACGGTAAATATTGCTACGGTATCCATCATGACCGAAGCAGATTTTTGCGGAATCAGGTCAGGTAGAGATCTGGACAAGTTTGCTGAAACCGGTCTTACCAAAATGCCCTCAAAAGTGGTTAGGTCTCCCATCATCAAAGAATGTCCGCTTAACCTCGAGTGTAAGCTGGTTGACTGGCGTATCATTGGCCGAACCAATCATTTCGTGGGAGAAATCGTGGAAACACATGTTGACACCAATTTATTGGAAGATGCTGACAACATCGGCTCCATAGATATCCGGGCTTTTGACCCCCTGATATATATCGGCGGAGTGAGAGAATACAGAAGAGTTGGAGAAAAAGTTGGTGATCCTTATAAGATTGGGAATGAGCTTAAAAAAGGGTAAAGCTGCTGTTTTTTTAAAAATGATGAAAGGTGGAGATGATGGAGGACAGAAAGATTTTTTCACTTGGGGAAGTTGCACGCAGCATCAGGAAAACCCTTTCTGAGCGATACAGGTCTGCTTATTGGATCAAGGCGGAACTGAACAAATTAAACCATTACAAGTATTCCGGTCATTGCTACCCCGACCTTGTTGAAAAAGAAGCGGGGAAAATTACAGCCCAGATGCGGGCAACCTTATGGAAGGAAGACTATCATGCCATCAACCAGCGTTTTTTGGATGTCCTAAAGGAACCCTTGAAAGACGGGATCAAAATCCTTTTTCTTGCACGAATCAGTTTTGACCCGGTATATGGACTTTCGTTGCGTATCATTGACATTGATCCGGCATTTACCCTGGGTGATCTTGAACAGGAAAAGCAAGCATGCATCGAAAAGCTTACAAAGGAGGGGATATTTGATGCCAACAAGCATCTTGAGATTCCTCTCCTGCCACAGCGGATTGCTGTTATATCAGTGGAAACAAGCAAGGGATACGCGGATTTTATCAAAGTGATCGACCACAATCCGAATAAATACCGTTTTCATCACCATTTGTTTCCATCCCTCCTTCAGGGAGACCACGCGGTGGATTCCATCCTTAACCAACTCACCAGGATCAGGAAGCTGATGCATCATTTTGACGTGGTGGTGATTGTGCGTGGAGGCGGTGGTGACATTGGCCTATCGTGTTATAACAATTACACGTTGGCGAGGGAAGTGGCCCTTTTCCCTTTACCGGTATTAACAGGCATTGGTCATGCTACCAATGAAACTGTGGTGGAAATGGTGGCATACGCCAATGAGATCACCCCAACCAAACTCGCAGAATCACTCATTCAACGATTTCATCAATTTGCCCAGGCCCTTACCAACCTGGAAAATACATTGGTTAGCGGTTCATTGCAAAAATTGCAACACAGCAAGGAATATTTCAACCACCAGGTGCACATGTTTTTGACACATAGTCGCGGCATATTTTTCAGGCACAGGAGCCATTTAAGGGAACTCAGTCTGCATTTGACCAGACACACAGGCTTCCTTATCAAAAATGCCAGGGAATATATGCTACGGCAGCAGCTGGAATTCATAAAAAAGCAAGCCTTTGGTTTTTTCAAGGTGGAGCGGGAAAATTTAAGTCATCAGCAAGGACATATACAGTTAACGAGTATGGCTATTTTGAAAAAAGCCTCGGAGGGTCTGAACGCTTTGGGCAGAATTGCCAATCAGTTGCATCCTGCCAATGTGTTGAAAAGAGGTTACAGCATTACACGTCAAAAAGGTAAATCATTAACGAGTGCCAAACAGGTAAAAACAGGTCACCTTATCGAAACTACCTTATTTGATGGAGTTATCATCAGTAAAGTATTGGATACGGAAACAAAAAAACAATAGATCATGGAAAAGAAAACAGGATACAGGGAGGCTTTTGAGGAGCTGCAACAGATTGTTGCTGATATGGAAGAAGGTGAAATTGGTGTGGATGAGCTGTCAGATAAAGTGAAACGGGCTGCTGAGCTGATCCAAATCTGTAAAGAAAAACTGTATCACACAGAGTCTGACGTACAAAAGATTTTGGATGGTTTGGAGGAGGAGAAGAGCAAAACAAATGATTGATTGTATCATTTGCCTGTTATACCATTTGAAAAAACCGGCACATTGCAACCCGTAAATGTGAGGGTTCTATGTGCCGGTTTGGATTATTAAGTGTCCGTGTATAATGTCCGGTTTCTTCGTTATGCTTGTTTTGAAAACAGTCATTTACAATAGTAAACTCCTTGATTTTGAAAACTGCGCAAGCCTTGAACCAGAAAATTACAGATCAGACACCTGACTTTAGTGACAGACTCTGATTAGAAAGATCGTTTTAGCAACCTCCTCCAGTGTTTGTTCTAACAGTGGTTTCCTTTTTTTCGGTGTCTGAACCACAGTTTGATTGTACTTCAGTGTTTCCGCAATCGGGTGCTCCTGTAGCTTCGAGTTTTTCAGAGGAATAGCCTGCGTCAGCGATTTTCTGATACACATCGTTAATATCTACAGTTTCGGTGCAGTAGGTAAGGGAAAGCAATTTGGTTTCTACCGACCATTCTGCTTTTGCCACACCTTCAATCTTGGCAGCGTTTTCAATGGCTGCTTTACAACCTCCACAGTTGCCGTTAACCTTAAACTCTACCGTTTGGGTGGTTCCCATTGCCATTGCCAGCATTGGAAGCATCAAGGCTGCTACGAAAAATAAGTTTCTCATAATGATCATTTTTTTTTAGAAAGTTCAACAATTGAATTTAGATTTTGTGCCTAAACAAGTATAAAGGTACCCATTTCTTTTATACCAAACAACATCCTGATGTAAAATGTTTGTGTTTTTTAAAGATATTTAACAATTGTTTAGGATTTTAACAAAGTGGACATGCAAGCAGTTGCACACAGGTTTTTGCGTAACACTCTGCAGTATAATGGGTTTGTATGGAGGTTAAAATGGAAGTCTGAGCTCAATCAATGCGTTTGAGGATTTCTGCTGAGCGACCACCATAAGGAAGTGATCCGCCTTCATCATCCTTGAGTTTTTTCCATGCTTTTGAGATAATGATCTCGTCCACATCGTCTTTACCGCAGGGGACTTCCACCACATATTCATCGATCCCATAGGTGGCGATGGTGCATTTTACAATGGCTTTTCCCATATGTTTATAGTCTTTGTATTATTGTCTGAAAAAGTCAGGGATTTCAGTTTCCTGTGCTACATTTATCCGGACATGATCGTCCCGGACATTTTTGATCATGTAAAGATAAAGAAAAAACATAACAACGGAAAGCACCCCTTCCCTCGTTCCTGTCAAGTGTTTATTACTTTTTACCATGATCAAATACAGCACCCGGTCTTTTTCCCGGAAGTAAACCACAACCGCTTAAATACCATAATTGACCGTTTAAATTATTTTATAGATATTTTTTTGTAATAAGGTTAAATTTTATATATTTTTGTATAAGTTTTATGCATTAAGTATCTATTTACACATATCGATTAATGCTGAAAAGAGGATACTGATTATGAACAAGCGAAAAAAGTACAAAAGCCCGAAGATCATCAGCAACAGGCTGAATGAACCTGAGGTGCCATACACGCAGCCCCTGAGTGCCCAGGATGTTTGGAGACTGTTTAAAGAAACGGATAAACAGTTTAAGGAAACGGACAAGAAACTGAAACAGCTCAGCGAATTGTTTACATCGCAATGGGGCAAACTGATGGAATCGCTGGTGGAAGGCGACCTGATACCTTTACTTAATGCAAGGGGTGTCAAGGTTTACCGGACGCAGCAACGCATTGAAAGCAAACAGCCAGGACCGGCTTACGAGTTTGATATCCTGGCGGAAAATGGCCATGAACTGGTATTCGTGGAAGTAAAAACCACCATGAAGACAGGAGATGTGAAATATTTCCTCGAGAAGCTGGAAAAAGTCAAAATCTGGATGCCCCGCTACAGCGATATGACCGTGTATGGCGCCGTGGCCTATCTCAGGGCTGATAAGAATTGTATTCAGATGGCCGAAAACAACGGCCTTTTCGTCATCAGGGCTACCGGGAAAAGCGCCAGCATCATCAACAGCGAGGATTTCAGACCAAAACCGTTTTGATGATTGGTGATTGATGATTGGTGATTGATAATTGGCGAGGCTCAAACGCAGAAAGTGGAATACAAAGCGAAAACTGACCTCAATAGCTATCAATAGCTAACAAAATGTAGTTACTATAAATAGTCTCAGCGGAGGTTCCTTTATGAAAAATAAATCATGAAGCAAATGTTTACACAAATTGGCCATAGCTGAATAAGCAATAAAGAAGATGAGCAAACGAAAAAAGTATCGAAACCCGAAGTCCGGCACATCCGGGCTGAATGAACCTGAAGCATCATATGCGCAGCCCCTTAGTGCCCGTGATGTATGGAGAATGTTTCAGGAAACAGACAAGCGATTTCAGGAAACGGACAAGCGATTTCAGGAAACTGCTGAACAGTTTAAGGAAACAGAAAAGCAATTTAAGGCAACCGATAAGAAACTGAAGCAACTCAGCGAACTGTTTACATCACAGTGGGGAAAGTTGATGGAATCGCTTATTGAAGGAGACCTGATCCAGCTGCTCAATGCCAGGGGCATCAAGGTACACCGGACGCAGCAGCGCATTGAAAGCAAGCAGCCCCGACCAGGTTACGAATTTGATATCCTGGCGGAGAATGGTAACGAGCTGGTATTCGTGGAAGTAAAAACCACCATGAAGACCGGAGATGTGAAATATTTCCTCGAGAAGCTGGAAAAAGTCAAAATCTGGATGCCCCGCTACAGCGATATGACCGTGTATGGCGCCGTGGCCTATCTCAGGGCTGATAAGAATTGTATTCAGATGGCCGAAAACAACGGCCTTTTCGTCATCAGGGCTACCGGGAAAAGCGCCAGCATCATCAACAGCGAGGATTTCAGACCAAAACCGTTTTGAACAATGATGATAATGTTTTGGGGAGCTGGGAGCTGAGGGATAAGCTGGACTTAATGGACTTAAGAGACTTAAGAGACTTAAGAGACTTAAGAGACTTAAGAGACTTAAGAGACTTTCGACCTTTCGACCTTTCGACCTCTACTCCTTATAACTTTCATCCTTGTATTGCCTGAAGCCCGAAGACCAACCCAAACCATCGTAACATATTGCCATACCTGCCCGGAATAATGAGATGATGATTGCCAAGCGGATTTTCACGCAATGAGTGCAAGTCTGCGGAAGAAAGAGCTACCTCAACCTGTGTGCGGCAGGCAAAATCATGCTGAGGTCTGGAAACAATCTTTCCTTCTGCAATAAAAGCTTTGTTCAGTTGAGCATTGAGGCGGTAAATCGTCACATCTTCCATATCCAAAACACCCTGCACTGCTGCAGATTTGTCAGTTTCAAAATGGGTAGGTAATGAATACGCGCGAACAACGTGTAAAGGAGCGGTACAATGTGCAAATAGAACATGGTGGTGGTTGATGGATGCCACATTGGCCATCCATGGAACGTGCCCTGTTAAGGCCCTGACGACCATCATGCCCGTCAGGCTCACCAAGTCGCCCTCGCAAGCGGCCAAAATATTTTGGCTGTTTAATAACGCCAAAGATAGACATGCCGTTACACCCCGATCTTTAACCATGGAAAAACACTCCACAGAAACGCCATCCAATTTGTATTCCGTAACGATTTGTTGAATAAAGGTATGGATGCGGGCTTCTTTTTCAAGATTCTTTTCCTGGATTTCAGCAAAAACATTCAAAAACTCTTGGTCCGGCGGGCATTCCAAATAGTCTGGCAAGGTTTTCCAGGGAAGATGGATCATGTTGATCCCAAAACGATCCCGGGCTAGCGACAGCGGAAAATGTGAAGCAACAAGCCAATGGGAAACCTCCCCTATCAAAGCAGCTTTCTGCTGCTGCAGCAGATGACGGGCTTGGGTTATACCGGACAAATGAACAAGGATATTTTCTTCCATGGCCTGTTTGATGGTAACAAGCTTTGTGGACCTTCCGTTGAGGTCTGCCCATGCTTTGACTTCAGTAGCTGCGGCATAAGCGTTTCCTTGATCACCGGCCAGTAGCAGGTAAAACCGCCCGGGTTCCATCAGAGAAACAGCCATTTCCTCAGAGCCTCCACTGGCAAAACATATTACATCAGGGGACTGATCAGCAAAAGTAAAATGAATATTTGGAAAACCCTTAGTGAGGTGGTTTTGGGCCTGCTCACAGACTTCCGCCGGAGCATCCCGGAAGGCAACCAGCCTGATCCTGATGTTCATGCTGCGCATTGGTCTATTTTTTTACCTTTCCTATCTGATTCTCTATTGCCTGCACTTTCTTTTCAAGGCAGTTTTTCGCCCCTTGACGGATATCCAGTTTGATGGCTGAATACACGCGCCTGCAATCAGGTTCAAGAATTTTGTAGGCCTTTTCCACCAATGATAAAATCTCTTTCAGGTCATCGGCTTCCACAATGGTACCCATGGGTGTCAGCCGATACTCATACCCTGATTCATCAATCATTTTGATAATTTTGCTCACATAAGGACTAACGCTCTCTCCCTTATCGGTAGGAAACATCGCAAATTCCATCAATACAGACATCGTATTGGCTTTTTAGTTAGTACTATCTTAACAAAGATAAGACCTTTTAATGGCAGCACAAAATAAGTGCGGCATCCTTTTCTATATCCATCTATGGTTTAAGGGTTACGGGTTTGATACTGACTTTCACATGCACATCCGTTCCTTTGCCGGGGGTCGAATTCAGTTCAATATCAGCATTATGGAGCCGAATAATCCTTTGTACCAGCGACAAGCCAATGCCACTCCCGTCGTTTTCTGTACTATTTTTGCCCCTGTAGAAGGGATTGAATACGTGTTGCAGGTCTTCTGCCGGTATTCCAATACCGCGATCGGAGATGGTAACCACAAGTTCCCGGCCATTTTGGCTTTTTCGCAAGGTTATTCGCGCGGTTTTATCCCCGGAAAATTTGCAGGCATTGTCCATAAGGTTGGCGAAAGCAACCTTTAACAGGTAAAAGTTGCCCTGCATGGTTACCTGGCTTTCGTCATCAAGACTTTCATCTACATGCATATTAATTTTATAATCAGGATGGTCATTCAAGATGTCCAGACGGGCATCCATAATTACTTCGTCGAGACGCATGCTTTGCTGACTGATTTGATGTGTCTCATAGCTGGCTTTGGCCATATCCATAAGGCCTGTGCCAAGCCGGGACAACCGGCGGGTATCTTTGAGGATATTTTCAAAGGATGATTGGCAGTGAGCCGGCAGCTTTTGACCTGACAGGGCCAATTCGGCTTCACCGATAACAGCACTTAAAGGGGTTCGTAATTCGTGTGCGATGTTGGAAACAAATTCGCGCTGAGCGTCAAAAGATTGTTCCAGCCGGTCGAGCATCTGATTAAATGTGGATGCCAGTTCAGCAAGCTCATCCCTTCCGGTGTCTTCTTTAAGCCTCAAATGAAGATTTGTAGCACTGATGGACCCGGCTTTTGATGCCATTCGCGAAACCGGTTTTAACACCTTATCAGAAAAATAACGCCCGGCGAAATAGGTTACCACAGTGGCTGCCAACAATGCTATAAAAAGACTTCCCCGCAGGTTTCTAAGAGCCTGTTGGCCATATTCATCATAGGCTGCAGCGGTAATCACATATTGCTTATCATTGTGGTCAAAGAGCATGCCTATAACCTCCCATCCTTCCTGTGTAAAGCGAATCTCTTCCTTCTCCACGATCAGTTGGATCATTTCAGGGGTTTCGTTCAAAAAATCAACACCTTCTGCATCGTGATACAACAAATTGAATGCTGTATCATAGATAGCAACTTCCACCGGGCTCATTATTTCCCTGTCCTGTAAATAAATGGTTTGCAGGGTTTCTGCATCAACACCGGTATCAAACAATAGATTTGCCCTTGTCATGGACTCTTTTCGCAGCTGAATGAAAAATGCCTCCCGGCGATTTCCGGCAGATGAGGAATAAATGTATATGGCAAACAGCAGCAATATTGCCGCATTTATGATCGTGAACAAAAGGGTAAGCCGGCTTCTGATTCTCATGGTTGCAAATTTGGAGATCAGGCTTGTTCTTTTTCAAGAATAAACCCCATCCCTGCCCTGGTATGTATCAGCTTCGTCTGAAAAGGTTTATCAATTTTTTTTCTCAGATAATTGATATAAACATCAATAAAATTGGTGCCTGTGTCGAAATGTGTATCCCACACTTTTTCGGCTATTTCTGATCTGCTAAGCACCCTTTCGGTGTTGCTGAGCAGATATTCCAGTAATTTAAATTCCTTGGGCGTGAGTTTGATGGCAAGATCACCTCGCCGTGCTGTTTTGTTGTGTATATTGATTTCCAGGTCATGGTACTTCAGCACCGGATTTTGCATCATCGAAGCGTTTCCGGCTCTTTTGAGCAAAGCCCTTATTCTGGCCAGCAGTTCACGAAATTCAAATGGTTTAATCAGGTAGTCATCAGCACCGGCATCAAAGCCTTCCACCTTGTCATCGGTTGTACCGAGGGCTGTCAGCATCAGGATTGGTATGGCAGGTTTGCTGGCCCTGATTTTCCGGCATAGTTCCAGCCCATTCATTTCAGGGAGCACGATATCAGAAACAATCAGATCATAATCATTTGCCAGTGCCAGTTTCAATCCCATACGCCCATCATATGCAATGTGGGTTTTGTAGGCATTATCCCCGAGCCCACGTTGTATGATCTCAGCCAGCCTTTTATCGTCCTCAATGATCAGAATAGTTGCCATTGGCTATGATTTTCTTACAAAAATACAACCTTAAAAACAAATTACAACTCAATGCGCAAAAGGGACCTGCACGGTGGGGTTTTTCTGATCCCCTTTCAAAAACCGTTGCAAGCCCCTTTTTATGATCAGCCGTTTATTAACCGGTTACTTCATCTGCACCTGCTGCCAATGCAATGAATTTGGTAAGAAGAAGCAAAGCAGCAAGGCGAATGAGAAAATAGATTTGGTCAATAAAATTTAGTAAGTTAAGGTTTTACGAGTGCTAAAAAAAGGTGTTTTAATCAGACTATTT
>REEA01000024.1 GCA_007695305.1 Bacteroidia bacterium | reverse complement strand
GAGCTGGGAGCTGAGTGATGAGACTTGAGGGACTTAAGGGACTTAAAAGACTTAAGAGAAAGCAGTAAGAAGTACGCAGAAAAAAGGAAATGTTACAGGCCGGGCAAAAATTTGCACATTAGTACATTGGTAAATTGCCTTTGCGCTTTTTGCGTGATTTGGCTTTTGCGGGCTTTGCGTGAAACATTTTATTCCACGCAAAGCCCGCAAAGGTTAAAATTCACAAAGCCCTCGACGATTTAAAATCGCAAAGCCCGCAAAGAAAGGCTATATTAAACATACGACTTTTCGACCTTTCGACTTTTCAACTTTTTGACCTTTCGACTTTTCGACTTTCTCAAAAAAGAAAAGACGGTTATCCTTGATTACAAAACCTCATCGTGGAAGGTTATTCTTCCTTTTTCATCAATACCCTGTATGATGATTCTGAGGTTTCTCACATTTTCGTCGGAGGGGAAGGAAACGGAAAATTCTCCATATTCTTCCAGTTCCAGGTATGGCTCCCAAAACAGCGTCCTGTCCATGTCAAACCGGGCATATTGATCTGTATGGATTTTTGCCTCAAAGCTTTCAGCCGGTGCGTGGAATCCTTTCAAAACATAATCATAGGTAATGTCCCGCTGGCTGTCGCCCCGGAGCGTATAGATCAGAAGAGCTCCATTTGTTCCCCTGGCGCCAAGTATGGCAGATTGTGGGCCGCTCATTACCGCCAGCCGCTCAATCTGACGAACACTAACACCCAGGAAGGCCGAACGGCTGACAATGGTTTCATCAATAAGAAAGAGAGGCTCATTTGTAAAGAATAAGCTACTTGGACCCCTGAGGGTAATTTGGCCGTCAACGATCCTTACACCCCTGACACGTGTACGCAGCACATCAAGTACTGTAGCGTACTGATCACGAATATCATCAAAATAGATAACCTGATCTACCTGGGCATACATAGATGGGGTGCCTGCAGTCCGGGGCTGAATAATTCCACGCCTCTTCAGAACGGTTTCCGGCCGTGGAACCCTTTCCCAGTCATCGCCTCTGGATGTTACCTGCAAATGTCGCGACTGGAAGTTTTTTGAATATTGGAAAGCTTCAAAGGAGGCTCCGCCAAGCCGCACTTCCATGGCGCGCCTGTCATGGCGGGAATCAACACGCAGCATTGCCATGAATAGTTCATCATAAAACAAATTGGTAAACGAAAAATTGCCGTCTTCGTCTGTGGTAGTACTGTATATTTCTATTCCGTCATCCTGGTGGATGCTTAGCTCCACATTTACCTGCCCTGTTTTTCGTGCCGACGACCTTGGTGTAACGGTTCCGCGCAGTGTGATACCATCAGGAAACCCATATACAATTTCCGGGAATTTGTTGTTGAGAATGTTCTCCATGTCAAATCGTTTCCAGCCGTGGGTCATCATTACCAGGTCAGCAGCTGCCGGTCCTTTTGCAGCCTCCGGATCAAGGTAAAAGCCGGGATCTTTGATCCGGTATCCCAGGTCACCGAATAAGAGCAATTCGCTGGCAATGTTCGACCGGTAGTCTCTTTCGGGATGGCTGGCATCAACCACAGCCAGTGAATAGCTGCCCTTTGTTTCGAAGTTGTTTAAGGCCAGATTGATAGAGATCATGTCTTCACCATCTGTGCGGTGTGTTTCATGATCCAGGACTACCGCATCCTGAATATCATTTCGGTTGATAAACATCAGCCGCTCTGCAACAGGGGTTCCACCTGCGGTAAAAAGCTTTAAATTGGAAACACCGGTTGGCAGGTTCTCCACGGGAATATGAATCTGGAACGCCCTGTTGTCAAGGGTAAAGTGTTCCATGTGGTAAGGACGGCCCCGGGTATGTGCCAGCAGGTAAAATCCCTCCGTTAGCTCAGGTGTCGCAGGATCAAAATTGCTCTGTACGCTGACCATAATATGGCCATCCGATTGCAAGGCTGAAAGTAGCAATCCCCTGCTCTCAGCTTTTGGTAAGGGAACTTTTTTCACCTCTCCGTTGGCGAAACGCACGCGTGCCGTGTATTCAACTCCGGGTTCCGGGGTGAAGGCAAATGAACCCATTCCGTTATGCAGCGTGGTGAACTCGAGTATCGCAGCACCATGACCATCTCTCAAAATACCTTCAGCATCAACGCCCGCACCCAATTCATTGGCTGCCTTGAAAGCAACACGGTTCTCCAGACCTGCAACCATATTTCCACCCTCGGGGAAAAAGGCAAATTGCATCTGTTCCTCAAGCCTGGAAAGCTGCCGGTTAAATCTTCTGTTTCGTATAAGGTCGGACCTCCTGATGAAATTTTCTTCAATGGGATTAAAAACGTACAGGTCTTTGTTGAAATAAAAACGCTTGTCAAAATTTTGCATCCAATCGGTGTAGGCGATCACTTCATAATTCCCTTCGGAAATAGAATCGGGCAAATGAATGTTCCCGTGGGTCATCCCGTTTTCCATCCTGAGTAATAGCGACGTAACAATGTCACCGTTGGTATTGAGCAAATTAAGATGCATGTTTGTGCTCAGGGTGTCAGGTTCAAGGGTTGTTGCGTTCACAAGGTAAGCCTTAAACCAGATGGTCTCACCGGCCAGAAACTCTTCCTTGTCAATATGGATAAACAGTGTCTGTTGAGGGTATACCGTTTCCATCGTGTAAAATGCATTGATAATGCGATCACTTGTGGTTTGTCCGCTTGCATCATCCCGGGCAAACAATACCGCAGGCAGAAGCAAAAAGGCCAAACCCACCAAAAAAGATGAAATATTTATTGATTTAACTATGTTCATTATTGACGAATTCAAATGGTTTGTAAATAAACTAACAATATTCACCCATGATTGTTTCCATGAGCTAATGTGCCAATATACAATAAATAATACAGATTTCCTAACCTGCATTATTCATGCTTTTAATTCAGGTCAGATGCAAGGCGTCGAAAGCCGCCG
>REEA01000035.1 GCA_007695305.1 Bacteroidia bacterium | reverse complement strand
TGGGGGTCAGCCCTGTATTGGCCTGCATGATATGGCCATGGGGGCGATAAGTGAGTAGTTCTTTGGCTTTAAGAACCACATGGACGTGGTCATTGCAGAAGAATGAAAGAAGTTGTCCGTTTTCGGTTTCTTCATGACGACGCCGGGTGCCAAAAAAATTATCGAGCTCGCTATTGTTAAGATCGTCGCTTGGCAGGAAAGGTGATGTGTTGAAAAGATTGGTTACAGGTTTTTGCCATTTTCTGGAAGAAATATCGGAAGGATAATCTCCAAACTCCTTTAGCAGGCCTGGAAGTTTCTGCAGATCGTCTTGTGATGTAGCTCCGGGGTGATTTTCCATAAATGTGAAGACAAATGCTTCCCAATGGGTCTGCCCGTTTTTCAGGGTAAAAGGTTTTGACTGGAGCGCAATTACAGACGATTCACCGGCATATTCACCATCAAGGGTCTCTTTTTGAAGGCCCCCAGGAATCCCATGCACCCTTGAATTCATCCCATAGAAAGGCATGCCGTCGGTAGTTCCTGACGCGGATCCTCCTTTGCAGGCCATCATTAACCACGGGTGGCCGGTGGGTTCTTTCAGGTTCTGGCGGCAACAGATCACAGAACCCAGTTTTTGGTCATTCAGCATCAGTCGTTCGATGTATTGACTCACATAGTATTCGTTAATCATGCCTGCGTCGAGAAGCTTTAGCCCCACATCCTGCACACATATAAGGTCATATTTAGACTCTTGGTCAGAATTGCCTGTTAAGCTTATGCTCCATTGCCAGCTTTGGCTGCTTTCCGACAATTGCAAATGGCATTCATATGCTACACCCTCCCATTTACCCCGTGAGATGAGTTGGTTTTGTTCCACGCTGAACTTGCCGGGGCTTTGGGGGCCGGTAAGGGGAATGTATTGAATGTTGCCGGAGGTTTTTCTCAGGAAAACGTTCGCCCCCGGCCCCGAAAAGAGAGTGCCTTCCCTCAGGCTTATACGGATATTGCCAGCTACGATGCTTTTAACAGCGCCACTTTCCAGCAATTCAACATAGAGCCCTTTGCGGTTTTGAATGTCCATTGTTTATACCTTTATGCTAAGCAACATTTCTTGATTTTCCTTATGATCGTAAATCAATACATTTCTTCCATTGTGTTGTATGACCTTTATCTCCAGCCCGTCGAGGCTGGCATACATTATCCTGTCTTTGTTTTTGCCTTCCAGCAGCATCTCTCCGGGCATATCGCGGTCACCGGAAAGAACCATATTTATTTCTCTGCCCTTGCTTTCAATGGAAAGCAGGTCGGATGAGCAGTGGAGGAGATTGTGATCTTGCGTTAACTCAATATTCACCGGGCTAATAAATGCATACAACGGAGGGAAAGTACATTCCTCTTTCAAGTATGGAAAGGCTATGGTTTCTCCTGTTTTGGGATGTTTGTAGCTCAAAGCAGCGGTTTGTGCTTCGTTGAAGTAGTTTCCCGCAAAAAGCACTGCCCTGCCATCGGTTGTAAACCGCTGGCGAACAGTGATGTTGTCGTTGCTTGAAGTGGCGTTTCGTAGATTTCCTCCAAGCCTGTTGAGCAATGCCTGGTAAACCGGTTTGTGTCCTTCAGTGTCGAAACCTAGCCAGGTACCAAGGTGAATAACCTCTCCTTCTTTCAGATTTTTTACAAACCCGCAAACCTTCCCGTTCAGCGTGGTGGCTATCACATCTTTTTTCTCAAAAGTGGAGGCATCAAAAGTAATTTGCGGATTGGCACATTTGATGTCTTTCAACCTCATCACATCAATCAGGGGCGAATCAATAACTTCTTTTCCTGATGCACTAAGCTGCAAGGCATCTCTAAGCATGGTGCACGGCTGTTGAGACAAATCACGATCGGGCAGCGCAGGATATATCATCAGCTTTCCTCCCGTAGATGCATAGTTTACGAGTTCTTGCTGTTCATGCGCATTCATTTCGTCGGTGCTGAAGGCCCAAACCTGCTTATATTTTTCTAAACATTGGTGAGATACTTTGGTCAGGTCGGCCATATCGTAGTCGATGTTCAGCACCTGCAGAACCTTGAGCAAACCATCGAAATAGGCCTGTTTTCTGATGGCCGCCGGAACAAACTGCAGCTTGCTGCCACCTTGTTCAGGCCTTTCCAGCTCTGAGGTGTAGTAGGGTGGATAGAAAAGCACGCACACCTCCGCCTTACGCTCCGACCGGACGAAAAGTGATTCATGGGTGCGGATGATTTTACTCATCTTTTGCACCAGCGGGAAGGCAGGTGTTCGTTCTCCCTCAGCTGTAAGTGGGGTAAACCAGTAGAAGGTATCCCCGGAGTAGCCCTTGCGCTCAGGGTTGCGGCCTTGCGAAAACATGTAATAGTTCCATCCTTTGAGTCCGTTGGCAATGCTGGCTTTGTAAAAAAGCTCCATTTCCCTTGGGCTGGTCACTACATGATATTCTCTTGATCCGCTCTGAAACTCAGCTGCAAACAGGGGCTTATTGCCCTGCATGGCCGAAGCTATGTCATTGATGATGCGGTCGTCGTGCATGTTGCGATGCGACACAAATTCAGGAATATGGTCCACCCCGAAGATGATATCACTTTTTTCGCCGTATAGCTCATCATACATGGTGATGTTAACAGGAAATTCATGGCCATGTCCATAAATCCAGCCAGGCAGATTATGATAGAAGGGAACGGTAACACCCCTGTCTCGGGCCATTTTTACCAGCATTAACAGGTAGTCTGCATAGTATTTTTTCCAAAAAAAGTGCCAGTCAAAATCCCGGGCGCGGTCGGCGGGGGATGAGTATGGTTCATCAACATCAGGAGGTAATTCAATGTCGTTGAAATGGGTGTAACGGGTTGCCCATAATTTGTTCAGGCCGTTGATGTCAGCATACCGGGTTTTCAACCATGCCGTAAAACGTTCTTTCACATCACCGCCATAATCAGCCTGGTGGGCCAGCCAGGAGAAAAGGCCAATCTCATTGCATATCTGCATCATGATTACCGGACCTCCATTGC
>REEA01000162.1 GCA_007695305.1 Bacteroidia bacterium | reverse complement strand
CGGCGGCTTTCGACGCCTTGCATCTGACCTGAATTAAAAGCATGAATAATGCAGGCTAAGTAACCAGCTTCGATCTTCTATCAAGGAAATAAAGTATTCAGAAAACATGGATTCATGAATGATCAACGGGTTTCCTGATCATGCAATATTGCTCAATGGGTGTTTCAGGTGATTGAATGGTCTTTACCAATTCGAAACCAAAGCGTTCGTATATTCCGACATTAGTTTTGTTATGGGTTTCGAGCACCATAGGTATTTGTTCTTTGTCGGCGTATTCAATGGCCGGCGTGATCAGTTTGCGAAAGGCGCCTGTGCCGCGAAGTGATTGATCAACTGCGGTAATCTTAATGTGATAATACCTGCCAGGGATAAATTCTTTCGGCCAGTCGAAGCTAAGCACTTTCCGGTGTCTCCTGATATTGGCAAACAGGCGGCGCAAATCCCTTAGGCCTAACATTGAAAAGGTTTTCAGGTACATTCTGATCATGAAGCGTTTTTGCCGTCCTTTGTGTTCTTTACGGGTGTCCTGACCAATAAAAAAAGCTCTTGGATCACCATCTAGAATATGCAGCATGTTGCAGCGCAAGGCATGCCTGGCATGCATGAGCGAATGGGCTTGCAGGAGTTGGTCGCATTTTTTAACCCCTTCCAGTTGTGCACTGTTCATGGGGTCTTCCATGAAGCTCACTGCCATGACACGGGCAACGGTTTCAATGATCTCTTGAGTGTTCTTTTTCATGGGGAATAAGGCAAAGATGAGTTGTGTAAAATGATACGCACCGAGCCATCATCATATTTCCGGTATCCGAAAATTTTCTCCACTGTTACCTGGCCGCCATCGGCTCCGGTAAAATGCACATGACCAGCACCAATAGCCTTATCGCCATACAGATGGATACCCTCATGATCATTGCCGATGTTCTCAAACTCTGCTGCTATCCAGGGGCGCAGAGCAAATCCCTTATCGTCGGGAAAGTCAGGGTCACTACCGGCAAAATAGGCAACAGCACCCTGTTTGCTCAGTCTAAAGGTTTGATCACCAAAAGCAAGGGTTGGCTTGAAGATCACCTGCCCGTGGTCATAGTCATAAAGAAGGGAAATGATGGAGTCGGTAACCTGGTGATAATCTCCACCGGCGACATACACATTGCCAATCTCTATCAAAGCATCACACCATTGTTTCTGGGCGTGCAACACTTCTTCAATGGTGATAGCAGGTTTCTCTTTTTCTTCGGTGACCGTACGGCATCCAAAAAAAAATACAACCAGCATCAATAGAAGCACTCTGGTAAATGTTTTCATTTTAAGGCATGTTAGGGTTCATGAATAGGAAAATAAAATTACGATATTTTCCAAATTATCATCAAAAAACAAATGAAATCTTTACCGGCCGGTTTACCATATTTTTGCATGCAATCGAAAAATTTATTTGATTTTTTCGATTTGATATGGAAAACTTATATGTTGTCCGGGTTGCTTCTCCTGAATTAAATCACCGTTGCATTCTGATCCAATCGGCGATATCCTCAATCACACGCTTATCCACGTTATTTTCTTCAAAATAGGATGCAGGCGTTGACGGTTCATCTCCGGCAATGAACAGGTGATCCATCTCCGGATACAGTTTAAAGGTGGAGTTGTGATGATTTTGCAGTGCGTTTTTCCAGGCGTTATAGTCGTCCATGGTTACCTGGTAGTCGCGGCCGCCGTGTACGATCAGTATGGCCTGCGGAAGCCCGGCAGCGATTTTACCTGTATCATGGCGGTTCATGTCTTCTAAGTAAGATGGGGGCATACCCAGCAAAGAAGTGCTATAAACGGCATCCGGCCGGCCAATTTTATCCCTGAGCCTTGCCACGATTTCCCTGGTCTCTGCCAGTTGTTCTGCGGCCGCGTCGCTTGCTTCTTCGCTGAGCGACATGAGGTATTCCAGCTGTCCTGGAATGACCTCATAGAGTTTTCGCGGTGTACCGGCAAGGGAGATGATCCCGGCCAGTTCGGGCACTTCGGCGGCAATGCGGGGAGCGATCATACCGCCCAGGCTATGCCCGAGCAGGAACACCCGCCCGGGGTCCACCTCCGGCATTTGCATGGCCGAATGGATGGCATGCACGGCATCGCGCCCTGCCTCATCCCAAACGGTAACGGTTTCTAAATCAAAGGTGTGTGGGTGGCGAAAATTTCTTTTTTCATAGCGCAACACGCCAACACCTTTATTGGCCAAACCCTGGGCAATGTCGCGAAAGATCTTGTTCGGGCCGATGGTCTGATCCATATCGTGCGCACCGGATCCATGAACCAGCACCACCACCGGAAAATTCGCCGCAGCCAACGGTTTGGCAAACATCGCAGGAAGTTTGATGTCTCCACAATCTATCTCCATAGCGACTTCCTCAAAGGCGGTGGAGTCAATCCAGGCAGGTGGTGGTGTATAGCTTTCCGGAGGAGCCATGGTCAGAAAAAAGCCCGCTACCTTGTCGTCTCGGTCCAGGGTGATACGCATCCCCCAATCCATTTCTCCAAAACGGCACACCAAAATAACCGTGTGGTAGTTGTCATCTGTTTCATGCAACACCCTGCTCACATGTTTGAAAGGACCAAGCTGTGTTTCAAGGCCCTGGGCTATTTCGGTGATCTGCCCTTCGGGCACCTGCTGCAAAAAGTCTTCAGAGAACATCGGCAACATCTCGCCAACCTCTTTGTTTACCAAATGCATGAGGAATTTTCGCGCAATGCCCTCCTGCGGAATGATCTCTTGTGCATTGATTGTAACTGGCAGCATCAGCACCAGGATCAGCACCAGTAATTTGGTTTTTTTGCAGGTGTTTTTAATCATTTTCATGGTGCTTTTAATCGTTTTCATGGTGTTTTTATTAGTTTAGGGTTTAGGTTTAGGGTTTAATAGGGCTTGACTCTTGTGTCGAAATATGATAATTTGCTTTAGCTGGAACAACTAACCTGTATTATTCATGCTTTTAATTCAGGTCAGATGCGAGGCGTCGAAAGCCGCCG
>REEA01000007.1 GCA_007695305.1 Bacteroidia bacterium | reverse complement strand
CGGCGGCTTTCGACGCCTCGCATCTGACCTGAATTAAAAGCATGAATAATACAGGTTAGAGAGAATCCAATGGAACGGATTTTAAGGCATTCATTGCCGGAGTTATTTAAAAAAACCGTATATTTATAGCTGGTTTTATGTATGTTTAATCATTAAATTGAGATATTATGGATCGTAACATGTTTAAAGAAAAGGCCAAAAAAAGCATTGATGATCTTTTTGCGGAAATCGAAAAGCTGGAGCAAAGGAGAGAAAAGCTTCAGGGCGAAGCCAGGGTGAAGTACAATGAAAAGATTGCTCAGCTTAAGGAAAAAAGAATAGAATTGCAGCAAAAGTACCAGTCTATGAAAGATGCCACTCCCGAAAAATGGGATGAAGCCAGGGGCTCCTTCAGTAAGAGCTTTGATTCACTAAAGGAAGGCTTTATTAAACTGGCAGAGATTTTTAAATGATCATGATTGTGCGTTTGGAAAAGCGTGAAAGGAGGAAATGTTGGAATGTCTCCACATTTCCACATTTTCACATTTGCTCATGACTTCCGGATTGAACGGAAAAAATGTTTTGAGCGGCTACATAATCCAACCCGGGAACAAATCATGCAAATTATAAGCATTCGGTTTTGAAAATGGCTGTCCCGTGCGGAAAACAGAAGAAATTCACGGAAAAATAATAGAGGTAACGTTTCTTTGAAACGCAGGATTTTTTTACCTTGTCATGCTTTTCAAAAACTCACCGTCATGATTGCTGCAAATCAGAAACTCGACCGTATTGCGATTACGGTTAAATCGCATAAACTATTGAAAGAGCTGCTCAGGGAAAACCCTGTGCTGGAGGAGATCATGCGGCATGCCCGCAACGAAACGGAGGCGCTCATCGGTGTCAGGGACTGGGTGATGAATTATTTAAAACAACGACCCGTTGCCTATCACTTTTATAAAGGCACCGACACCGGTCGTCATGCTTTTGAGTCCTTAACATGGCAGGACTATGCTGCTATACGCATTCTTGACTATGTTGACAACGCGGGGCGTGAATTTGAAGATATGAACCTGCGGGGAGAGATCGCCGTCAGCAATCCGATAAAACTGATATGGCTAGCCGTAACGCTGGGTACAGGGGGTGCCAAACCCTATTTTTTTGAAGATATGTTATATCTTTTTCGTCAGTTTAGTGGGACATATACGCGCCAAATGCCTGAAAAAGAGGATTTGCGTGAATGGATGGACAGGTACCCCACGGGTCTTGACCCCCGCATTGTTAAACTGCGGGAAGAGAACCGCGACCGGATCATCAATATCCTGATCGACAAGCTGGACCAGGGAGAGATAAAAAGTGAACGATACCAGTTTGCCAAAGGCTTATCGCAGGAGCAAAAGTTTTTACAAATGCTTGAATGGTGGGATGACTACCGGTTTCACCTGTCTTTTGCCGTCCGGTCGCCTCAATTGCTCAATGAATTACTTGGCAACAGCCTTGATCCCGACACCATGAAAATCCTTTTTGAAGCTGAAGAGGCTGGTATACCCTTTTTTGTCAATCCCTATTATTTGTCGCTGCTTCATGTCAGGGTGCCTTATTTTGCGATCGGTGCTGACCTGGCCATTCGCTATTACATTATATATAGCAAAAAGCTTGTTGAGGAGTTTGGTCATATCCATGCATGGGAAAAGGAGGATATCGTGGAACCCGGTAAGCCCAATGTTGCCGGATGGGTTTTGCCTACCCACCACAATGTTCACCGGCGATATCCTGAGGTTGCCATTCTGATTCCGGCCACCATGGGACGTGCATGCGGTGGATTGTGTGCCTCCTGTCAGCGGATGTATGACTTTCAGCGAGGGAACCTGAACTTCAACCTGGATAGGCTTCGCCCCGACGAGAAGTGGGATGATCAGCTCAAAAAGATCATGCAATACTGGGAGGAAGACAGTCAGTTAAGGGATATTCTGATCACCGGCGGAGATGCATTGATGAGCAGCAACAGCTCCTTGAAAAAGATTCTGGATGCTGTCCTGGAGATGGCTGTCAGGAAAAAAGAAAGAAACGAAACCCTGACTGAAGGCGAGAAACTGGCTGAGATTTTGCGTGTTCGCCTTGGCACGCGGCTGCCGGCTTATCTGCCGCAACGGCTCACCGACGAACTATGCAGCATTTTGGCCGACTTCAAGGAAAAAGCGTCTGAAGCCGGTATCCGGCAATTTGTGATACAGACCCATTTTGAGTCGCCAATGGAGATCACTCCGGAGGCCCGCGACGGCATCCGGCGCCTCATCAGAGCCGGCTGGATCATTACCAATCAACATGTATTTACCGCTGCATCTTCGCGACGCGGCCATACCTCAAAACTGCGCCAGATACTCAACGAAATAGGAGTGTTGCCATATTACACTTTCACCGTAAAGGGATACATGGAAAACAATTTCAATTTTGCCACCAACGCAAGGGCCGTTCAGGAACAGATAGAGGAAAAAGTATTTGGCTCAATATCCTCCGCCGATTATGACAACATCAGGCAAATACCGGATCAGCCTGAAAAAATCGCTGAACTGTTGGGGGAATTGCTGCAAAAAAATGACCAGCCTTTCCTGGCCACCGACCGCAATGTTCTGAACCTGCCGGGCGTCGGCAAAAGCTTAACCTACAGGGTGATCGGCATTACACGCTACGGCCGGCGCATATTAAGATTCGACCATGATCAGACACGCTCCCACAGCCCCATCATCCATACCATGGGTCAGGTGATCATCATTGAATCAAAATCCATCAGCGAATATCTGCAACAACTCGAGGAAATCGGCGAGGATATCAGCGAATACCATAGCATCTGGGGATACTCCGTAGGTGAAACGGAACCCAGGTTGCCCATATATGAATATCCCGATTATGATTATTCACCAACAGAACAATTTACCAATCTGGAGATCAACACTTAAAGTGAGATTATTCTCCATTTGGCACACAGGGGGATGATTTATAGAACGCGGATGCCGCGGATTGCCTTTGGCAAACGCTGATCACCGC
>REEA01000018.1 GCA_007695305.1 Bacteroidia bacterium | reverse complement strand
ATGTGAAGTTAAAGACAATGCATCTTTTCCTATGACACGCTACAGGAGAGTGATCCTGACAGTGGAATAAACAAACTTAAGATCCTTGAAGTAACTGATTCTATAAGGCACCAATAAAAAAATCCAACAATCATAAATCATCATCTTAATTGCAGGCAATGAACAAAAAGGATCCATACCAAACCATTCACAAAAAAATAGTAAACAAATTGATAATAGTATCTATTTTGTTTTGTGCTCATGGCTGTCAGCAAAAACAATCACAACCCACCGACTATGTGAATCTCTTCATCGGTACCCTGGATGTTGGAAATACCGTACCCGCCGCCACAGCACCCTTTGGAATGATCAGCTGCGGGCCCGATAACGTATTCGATGAAGTGGAGGATGAATATACATCCCGTGCGGGTTATAATTACAAAAAAGACTCCATCAGGCAGTTTTCAATGACCCATGTGAGCGGCTGGGGATGTCATGGAGCCCTTGACATTCCGGTAATGCCCACTACCAAAACTCCCGGCCATAGCCCGGTTTACAATCACAGGGCCTACGCATCAAAATTTTCGCACGACAATGAAACCGCTGAACCCGGCTTCTACCAGGTATTTCTTGATGATACCCAAACCAACGTGCAGATCACTGCCACCGAAAGATCGGCCATCCTGCTGTTCGATTACCCAGTCGGGGAAGATGCTCACCTGATCTTTGCCCCCACCAACGCCGCCAATGGCATTACCGGGGCAGAAATTACAATTGATACCGAAAATAACCAGGTTACCGGCTGGGCCACTTCGGGTGGGTTTTGCTGGAGAGACCCCAGCGACTATGATTACACCGTACATTTTGCTGCCCGGTTTGATCAACCCATAACCGGCAAAGGAACCTGGAATAACGCAACCCTCATAAATGGTGAATCCTACGTTTATGGTGATTCCATTGGTGCTTACATCAGTTTTGGCAATACAGGTCAGAAAGCGGTTGAGATGCGAATTGCCATATCTTTTGTAAGCATTGAAAACGCAGAAGAAAACCTTGAACATGAACTCAATGGAAAAAGCTTTGAAGATGTGCGTAAAGAAACATCCCGGAAATGGAATGAGCTTCTGGGGAAGGTGGAACTGGAAACTGACGACTCCGACCAGAAGGTGGTCTTTTACAGTGGCCTCTACAACAATTTGCTGCATCCCAATATTTTTGATGATGTAAACGGACAATACCGGGGCTTCAATGATTCAGTTTATGTTATTCCCGAAGGCCACCACAAATACGTGAACTTTTCTACCTGGGACACTTACCGCACCACCGCATACCTGCAGGGCTTGCTGGTTCCTGATCGGGCAGCCGACATGATCGAGTCTCTTTACCTGGATGCCAACCAGGGCAATCCTGCCGGGCTTACCATCTGGGGTTATTTCAACAATGAGACGTGGGTAATGAACGGTCACTCTTCAGTACCCCTTATTGCCAACATGTATGCTATGGGAGCGCGCGACATTGATCTTACCCGCATCAAGGAAGAGATGATCCGTACCGCCGACAACAATTACCGCAACGGCGACCAGTACATTCGCTTTGGCTATGTGCCCGATCGACCCGCACCATGGAATTATTCCGTTTCCCAAACCCTGGAATACTCCATTGGCGACTACGGGCTGGCGCAAATGTGTCTTGCCGATGGCGATATGGGAAATTATGAGCGGTTCCTGGCCCGGTCGCGCAGTGTTTTCAATGTATTTAACGATGACATAGGCTATCTGCAAAGAAGAGATTCGCTTGGCAACTGGATGTTCCCCTTCGACCGGGCCGAAGAGAACGGATTCAACGAAGGCAACTCTGCCCAGTACACCTGGAACATCCCCCACATGATGGATGAACTGGTAAAAAGAATGGGTGGACCTGAAAAGGCCATTCAACGGCTGGATGAGTTTACTTCGGTGATCATTACTGAAGGCTGGCCGGTAGATCAGCCCCATTACTGGCCCGGTAATCAGCCCGGGTTTGTGGTGCCCTTCGTTTACACCTATGCCGGTGCACACGAGAAAACACAGGAGTTGATCAGGCATGTTTCTTCCAGCATTTTCACCAACGCCCCTGATGGCATGCCCGGCGATGATGACCTGGGAGCTACAACGGCTATGAACCTGTTTTTCAATCTGGGAATGTATCCCCTCAAACCCGGCGTGCCCGAATTCTGCCTTACCGGATCACTGTTTGACAAAGTAAGGATTAACCTGGATAATGGCTCGCAGATCATTATCACCAGCAATGGCGATCCATACAGCGGTCCCATTCAAAAAATTATCGTTAATGCAAAAACATTGAAAGAACCTTTTCTCAATATTGAGGACATCATTTCCAATCGTGGTAAGATTACAATAGAATACAAATACTGAGTAATTCATTTTAAAACCCTAAGAATATGAAATCAAAGCTCTTTTTTAGCTGGATGTTAATCCTGATTACAACACTATTCTCAGCATGCCAGCGCAAACAAACCACCTGGCAGGTCTCTTCTCCCAATGGCAAAGTTGAAGTTATTGTAACCTGGAACAAAGCGGATGGTTCTGTTTCGTATGTAACCGATTTGCATCGTGAAGATGGAAAAACAACCAGGGCTCTCGACAAATCAACGCTGGGCCTGGTAAGAGAAGACCATGACTTCAGCAAAGGGTTGAAGTTTACATCCATTGCAAGGGAAGAAATCTACGAATCTTATTCCACTATCAGCGGAAAACGGATCAATGATGTGAACCAATGCAACGAGATCACCCTCAGCTTTGAACATGACTCCGGCGAGATCATGAACATTATTTTCCGTGCCTATGATGAAGGGATGGCATTCCGGTACCACTTTGCTGCGCAGGATACCGCACAACACATGGTCATTGATGAGTTATCATCTTTTAATCTGAATACCACCGGTGGCAAAGCCTGGATGCAGACCTACGATACCATCCGTCACTGGAGCCTGGGCTACGAGATTCCCTATGACAGGGAAATTCCCATCGGCACATCAGCCCCGGTAAGTTATGGCT
>REEA01000127.1 GCA_007695305.1 Bacteroidia bacterium | reverse complement strand
CCCTTTCGATTTCACATGAATTCGGGCTTAACCTGTGGGCAAGAGGCAGCGGTTATGAGTATCGCCGCCTTGACGTGATAAGGGATGCAGGGGTTCCTGTAATACTGCCGCTTAACTTTCCTGATACTCCTGATGTGGAAAGCCCTGAGTCTGCAATGAATGTATCTCTTGAAGATTTGAGGCACTGGGATCTTGCACCGGAAAATCCCGGCAGGCTGAGTAATGCGGGCATAAAAATAGCTCTTACCGGTTCAGGGCTTGGCAGCAACACATCCTTCCTTGATAATCTGAGGGTTGCTGTGGAAAGGGGGTTGGATCAGGATGCAGCCCTTGAAGCGCTGACTCTAACACCTGCAATCATGCTGGGAGTTGAACGGCATTACGGGTCGCTTGAGCGAGGTAAAACGGCCAGCTTTATCGTAGCCGATGGCAATATCTTTGAAAGATCAGTAAAAGTGGAGGAGGTTTGGATTGACGGTAAGCCATACGAGATCACTGAAACCGGAAAGACCGACCTGAGGGGAAAATGGAAGGCGGAAATTGACGGGATAGGTGAAGTGGAGATTGATATAAGCGGAACGGATAGGAGGCTCAGGGGAAAACTGAATTTAGATGATAAAAGTGTTGACCTGCTTCGGGTAAGTACTGATAACCACAGGGTAACCATAGGGTTTCGCGGCGATTCTATAGGTGTTGAGGGTATTGTGCGCCTTTCGGCCTCAGTTACGGAAAAAGAGCTTTACGGTATCGGCGAAATGCCCGATGGAAAATTCATTAACTGGAAGGCAGCCAGGCTATCAGATCATGAGGAAGCCCGTAATGATGATACCCGCAGGCCTGCTGGCATGTCGGAACTCACAATGCTCTATCCTTCCATGGAATACGGATTTGAAAAGCGTCCTGATATGCATGATAATGTCGTGGTAAGAAATGCGACAATATGGACGCAGGGTCCGGCCGGAAAACTGGAGAATGCCGATTTGTATGTAAGACGAGGCAGGATAGTTGAGGTTGGCCGGGGACTGGATGTGCCGCGTGGAGCTGTAGTAATTGATGGGACAGGGAAGCATGTTACTCCCGGACTGGTTGACCCTCATCTGCACAGCAGTATCAGGGGAGGCGTAAATGAGGTTGGTAACAACATGACACCTGAAACAAGAATTACTGATGTTATTGAGCCTGACAATATCTGGGTTTACAGGCTTCTTGCCGGAGGCATGACCACTGCCAATCTGCTGCACGGTTCGGCCAACCCGGTAGGCGGACAGGATGCAGTGGTCAAAATGAGGTGGGGAGCCCTTCCTGACGAAATGTTGCTGGAGGGTGCAAAGCCCGGCCTCAAGCTTGCCCTTGGTGAAAATGTGGTGCGTAATTCCAACCAGTATCCCAACACGAGGATGGGTGCCGAGCAGATAATCAGGGATGCCTTTCAGGCTACCAAGGATTATATGGCGAGATGGGAAAATTGGGAGCGGGAAAAGTCCGGTATCCCTCCCAGGAAGGATCTTCAGCTTGAAGCTATGGCCGAGGTGCTCAGGGGAGAAAGGATCATTCATGCCCATGCTTACCGGCAGGACGAGATGCAGATGCTGATGCGCCTTGCCGAGGATATGGGCTTCCGGATCGCGACATTTGAACATACTGTTGAGGGATACAAGATTGCGGATATACTTCGTGAGCATGGAGCGGGTGCGATCATCTGGACAGACTGGAGCTCATTCAAGGTTGAGGCTGCTGACGGGATCCTTTACAATGCGAGAATTTTGCTTGACCAGGGGGTGCATACTGCTTTGCATTCAGACAATACTCAATTGTCAACACGTATGAACTGGGAAGCAGGAAAGATGCTTGCTACAGGAATAGATGAAATTGCCGCAATGGATCTGATTACAATAAACCCGGCTAAAATGATCGGCATCGATGAGATGGTCGGGTCTCTTGAGCCTGGCAAGCATGCCGATTTTGTTATATGGAACGGACATCCTCTTTCAGGTTTCACCCATGCTGAACAGACCTGGGTTGACGGCCGCAAGTATTTTGACAGGGAGCAGGATATGCTGCTTCGTGAAGAGGTGCGCGTTGAGAGGGCGGCACTTATACAGAAAGCTGCAGCAGCTTCTGACAACCAGGGTTCGGGCGATCAGGCTGCCAGACGTACATCAGGTCACAATTAAAAAGGTTGCATTTATTAAATAACTGACAAATGGACATGAAAATGGTTATTTTAATCAAAATAATATTTCTTGGGGTTTTTGCAGGTTTGACCGGATTGCATGCCCAGATGCCGGCAAGGCACCAGGCTGCCCCCGTAGCTTTGAAGGGAGGTACCATAGTTACTGTTTCGGGTGAAACAATACCAGGTGGTACCGTGGTTTTTGAAAACGGGGTTATAACGTCTGTGGGTGTTAATGCCGAAATCCCCGCCGGATCTGAAATAGTAGATATAACAGGAAAATATGTTTTCCCTGCCATGATACATGCACGGACATCGCTTGGTCTGTCTGAGATCAGCCGGCTGGCTGAAACCGTAGATCTTTCTGAGCATGGGAACATCAATCCCAATGTGCGGGCACAGGTTGCCTTTCATGCCGAGAGCGATCATATTCCCATTGCACGCACTCACGGTATTGCCGTTGCCGTGGCTACACCAACGGGCGGTATCATTTCCGGGCTTTCAGCTGCTATGCTTACTGACGGGTGGAACTGGGAAGAGATGCTGTACAGGGCTCCGGTTGCAATGGTGATTAACTGGCCCAATATGGCAAATGCAAGGGCAAGGGACAACGCTCTGGAGGAGCTGGCTGAAGCTTTCAGTGCCGCCAGACGTTACAAAAAGGCCATAGAGGCGTCCGGTGAGCAGGGCGTGCCTCACCACGCCAGGGATGTGCGGTGGGAAGCTATGCTCCCCGTTCTGAACGGGGAGATACCTGTTCATATAAATGCCAACGAGATCCGGCAGATACAGTCCGCCATCAACTGGGCTGAAAAGGAGAACCTGAAGATGGTGCTTGTTGGCGGAAGGGATGCAGGTTACGTTTTA
>REEA01000008.1 GCA_007695305.1 Bacteroidia bacterium | reverse complement strand
CCGACCCCTTGCACCCCATGCAAGTGCGCTAGCCAACTGCGCCACACCCCGATTTTGATGCGCAAAAGTAATACTTTATCCCATTATTACAAAAAATATCTTTGGAAAATTATATGGCCCGGTGATATTCTCTCTTATTTGCGCGCCTTCCAGATCGTGTCTGGCACACCCAGATCAAGTGCTATCTTGCGTGCCAGCACAAAAAAATAATCCGACAAGCGATTAAAATACTGTATCACCATCTCATCAATCGCATCCTGCTCAGCCAACTGCGTAATGATGCGCTCGGCCCTGCGGCAGACACAACGGCACACATGTGCATAAGAAACAGCCGGATGACCTCCCGGTAAAATGAAATTTGTAAGCTCAGGCAATGCCTCATTCATTTTGTCAATCTCATTCTCAAGCAACAAAATGTCATCATCATGCAAATCAGGCAGGTTTTCGGGCTTGCAGCCTGCATCGCAGGCAAGTATCGATTCGGCAGTGAAAACCCTGTCCTGAATCTCAAGAAGCATATCCTTATAATGACCATCAATATTCTGATCGCGCAACAAACCGATAAACGCATTCAGTTCATCTGCCGTGCCGTATGCTTCAATCTTCAGGTGGTGCTTCGGCACACGCCGGCCACCCAGTAGCGAGGTTTCACCCTTATCGCCACCCTTTGTATATATTTTCCACTCTTTCATCTTTCCTTGGTGCTGATTTATTGTTCATCGAAAATCGATCATCGAAATTTATTCAACGCCTCCCAACCTGCTTTCTTCCAGTGTTACGATCTCCGTGTTTTTCTCATCCGACTCCACGAGGCCGTCCCGCAAACGAATAATGCGATGGGCATGTTTGGCAATATCCTCTTCATGAGTAACCAGAATAATGGTATTTCCGGCATCGTGGATATCCTGCAGTAGCCCCATGATCTCGATAGAAGTTTTTGTATCTAAGTTGCCGGTAGGCTCATCGGCCAGGATAATGGACGGATTGTTAACCAGTGCCCTGGCCATAGCAACACGCTGACGTTGACCGCCGGACAGCTCATTGGGTTTATGATGTGTACGGTCAGACAGCCCAACCTGGTCAAGAACCTCCAGTGCTCTATCGCGTCGGTCGTGCTTTGTCCGGCCTGCATAAACCAATGGTAAAGCAACATTATCCAAGGCAGTGCTTCGCGGAAGCAGGTTAAAGGTTTGGAAAACAAAACCAATTTCCTTGTTACGAATGTCGGCAAGCTCATTGTCGCTCAACTTACTGACATCTTTATTGTTGAGAAAATAACTCCCACTGGTAGGGGTATCCAGGCAACCCAAAAGATTCATTAAAGTTGACTTTCCCGATCCCGAAGGCCCCATCAGGGCAACATATTCATTTTTGTTAATTGTCAGACTAATTTCCCGCAATGCACGGACCACCTCAAGACCTACTTTGTAATTCTTGCAAATGGCTTCCAGACGAATGATTTCTCTTGCCATGGATATTACATTTGATTTGAAAACACACTCCGGCAAAGGTAGTGAAAATCAAAAACCGGCAACACCAATTTGAACCACATTAAACCGGTCGATTTTTCGGTTTCTTTAACCACTAAAAAAGGATGCAACGATTTTAATATTTCACTATAAAAGTGAAGCCGTTGCATCCGATTTTGTATTTCAGCTAAATTTCGAGCGCTAAATGATGACACTTAGCGCTGATGTGCCGTTGTTAATGTTAAGATTTCGAATTTATTGCTGACGCACTTTTATGGTACAACCGATTGCCCTTGTCACGGCGGGATCCGGTCTTTCACCTGCCATCAGCGCATCAATAGCATTAGCCAGGTAGCGAACTTCAACAGCAGATGCATCACGTGCGTTATCATCAATGGCACCAATATAAGCTACCACAAACTCATCACCTACTTTTTCAAGCAAAAATACGTGGGGTGTATGGGTTGCGCCATATTGCGGATAAATCTCCTGGTTGGCATCAATCACATAATCAAAGGGAAAATTTTTCTCTTCAGCACGCTCAATCATTTTGGTAAATGAATCACGTGGCTCAGCGATGGTGTCATTCGGGTTAATGGCCAACACGGGAAATCCTTTGGGTGCATACTCGTTGTGCAAATCGATCATCCTGTCTTCATAAGCAACAACAAAAGGACAGTGGTTGCAGGAGAAAATCAGGATAACACCGTTGATATCCTCATAATCAGACATCGACAGGTAATTGCCGTCAACATTAAGTAAACGGAAATCGGTAGCAACATCGCCGATTTCATAACCCTGTGCAAACAATCCTGCACTAAACAAACCCATCAGGGCAATCATAAAAAGTTTTTTCATTGGTTCAGATTTTGGTTAATAATGTGTAAATATAATTATAACAGGGGTAGAATAATCTCCTCCAGTTCTTCAAATTTAAACTCACGTTGGTAAAACTGCCTGAATTCGCTGCTATAAATCACGGTTGCAGGAATAGCACCTGTCCATTCATCGCTTACCAGGGGTATCCAACGATTGGCGTTGGGCTCATCCAAAAGAATCACCTCACTTTGCACGTTGTGTGATTCAATAAATGGAATAACCCTGCTTTCGAGATGGTTGGGGAAGTCCAGACTCACAAGTAAAACATGGACATTATGATCCTTATACTTGGCATATAGCTTCTCAAAAGCCGGAATTTCCCTTACACAAGGAGCACACCAGGTTGCCCAGAAATTGACGACATATACAGTTCCATCATTTTTGTTCAGACGGGGGGCAAAGGTATCAAAATCAACAACCTCGATATTTTTTGCAGAATGAGGTTGACTCCCGTATATGGAGTGACTGAACATGATAAATATAAGAAGAAAAAGGCTTATTCGATACAAAAACATGGTTTTTAAACTTTGGTTGACATTTCAAGTGTGATGATGAATTTGAATGAAGGATTTTTTTGATCCTCAATACATAGTATAAAACACCATTATTTTCATTTTGTTTGCATAGGGGATCAAAAGACAGTAAAAAAATGGAGGATCGAGGCCGGCTGGCCCTTCAATCCTCCACATTCAATCCTTTCTATTTTACTTAGCATAGGCAACCGCTCTCGTTTCCCGGATCACAGTGATCTTTATCTGTCCGGGGT
>REEA01000105.1 GCA_007695305.1 Bacteroidia bacterium | reverse complement strand
ATGAGTATGATTAGTCAAATATATAAACTTCATACGTCAAAACATGTCGTACATAATTTTTTTCTGACTTCCGCACCCTGTGTTTTGATATTTTTATCTCATTGTTATCAGTATTTTGGAATCATCCGTTGTGGTTTTGGGTGTCCCGGCAACATTAAAATCAACCACCAAACGTTTCATGCTTTTGCAAAAAATCAATCCGGAAGACAGGAACAAACAGGATGTTCGTGGTTAGCACGAAACTGCGGCAAAATAAGGAACGGTCAAGCCCTGTCTGTATTCTTCACCATAAAACAAGACAGATAAGGCCGGTCAAAATATTTTTCCGTTCATCTGCGCAGCCCAGGTGCTGCGCAGCCAATACACGAACAATAGCCTGTATTATTCACAAAAAGCAAACAAATTGAGTTTTTGCAAGGATATGCTCTTACTACCATTTAATCAATTAGATACAACAATTTGTTTGCTTTTTGTGAATAATGCAGGATAGGAAGTTGTAATGGTCATTATGGCATACAAATAATGTATCCAAAGATAATTTTGCATGGCGGGGGTCAGCTTCCGCCGGGTTTTTTCGGCACTGCCTGTTTCGAATACAACACCAGGCTAAACCATTCCTCAGGATCAGTAAAAACATGCCCAACGCTAAGCCCGGCCATTTCCCCCATGTTCCGGATATGACCGCGGTCAAACTTGTGTGAGTTCTCCGTATGGATGTTCTCCCCGGCTTTTATTTCGATTGTGGAATTGTTGAAGCCAAAGGTAACCATCATATCCTCGCGGGCATCCAGGTGCATTTCTATACGATGGTTTTCCTCGTTGTAGAAAGCCCGGTGGTTGAACAACCCGGGATGAAAATCTGCACCCAGCAGTTCGTTCACTACTTTTAGCATATTTTTGTTGAAACGTTCGGTCACTCCCTGTTTGTCATTGTATGCTGCTTCAAGTACATCTATCTCTTTGATCATATCAAGTCCAAGCAGCAAATAATCACCGTTTGTCATCAGGGTACCCAGCCGCTCCATTAAAGCATTGATTTCACTTTTGCCAAAATTGCCGATGGTGCTGCCAAAAAAACAGAACAGTCTTTTATGGGCATGCGGCAACAGATGTATCTGATGCATAAAGTCTGCAACCAGGCCATGGACGGTAAGATGTGGAAATTGCTGTGTCAATTTGCCCGCTGATTCTTTGAGCACGTTGCTGCTGATGTCAACAGGGTGATAGGTTACCGTGCTTAATGCATTAGCGGGTATTTCCCGGAGCAAAAGTTGAATCTTGGAGCAATCTCCACTACCCAATTCAATGATGTGAAGATTGTGTGCATCAATAGCCAGTTTATTCCATAGCGTTGACAAGATCGCTTTTTCGGTTCTTGAAAGATAATACTCCGGCAAGCGGGTTATTTCTTCAAACAAGGCCGAGCCTTCCCTGTCATAGAAATACTTACTGGGGATACAGCGTGGCGTATCCTTCAAGCCCTCCATGACCTCCTCTCTCATGGCTTGTAACCCGATTTCTGGCAAATGGTTGTCGAGTAAAAAATGATTTTGTGAATCAGTTTGTGTTTCAGGTTTTGTCATATTAGGGTTTTTTAGCCTGTTTGACAAGGGTGTATGCATTGAGCTTATTGGCCTTTAGAAGATGATATTACTTTTTTGGCACCCCTGTCTCATATGGGTTTGCAGGGTCGTTGCTCCATTCGAACCAGCCCCCGTCAAACACGGAGATATTGGGCCAACCCATCAGCCATGCATTAAACCACGCCTCGCTGCCGCGCCATCCGGTGCCGCAATAAAAAGCCAAATGTTTGTCGGGTGTCAGACCAGCCTCCCGCCAGATCGTTTCGATCTCATGATATTCACGCGTTGTGTAATCAAGATTTCTGTAATTCTCCATGTGGTAGGCATCACTGCCACAGTTCACAAACTTTGCTCCCGGTATACGTCCTTTCGCTTCGATATAATTGTACCCGCTGACTTCACCGAGGTATTCGGGCAGGCTGCGAACACATACCAGGTCGGCTTTATCAGAATGAATCATGGTTTTAGCTTCCTCCAGATCAACCGCTAAACGGGGCTGCGCCGGTATATCATTCCCAAAATCTGCAACCGGTGTTTTGGGAATGTCGTCTGTGTGAACATCATACCCCTCGCGTTCCCATGCATGAAAACCACCGTTCAACACCCTGACGTCTTTCACACCGGCATACATCATGATAAATGCGCACCGGATCGCTCCAATATCTCCTGCGGCACTCCCGGGAAACTCATCATCGTTGTCGGGATGCATATATTTCCCATAAAGGATGACGGTTGTATCGCTGGTGATGCCATGATTTTCAAGGGTTTTTTTCAATTCGGCAGGTGAACGCCTGTTCCATGTTTCTGGTGACTCCAGGTCATTGGTGTTTATGTCAATGGCCCCCGGAATATGTCCGGAAAGGTATGCGTCACGGTTGCGATAATGGGCATGGCAGATCACTGTTTTCCCACCCGGATGACCTGGCGGTGTCTTTCCGTCTGCCACGTCTCGCACCCATTGCGGGTGCACCAGGTGCTGATACCGGGGCATACGATCCAACGGCAAGTCATCATTTGTCACCCACTCCTCCATAAATTGCCGATAAACAGACAACTTATCATAGCCTGCCTTTTGAAAACGTTCAGCGACCTCTTCCACGTGTTTTGTGTTGTATCCATAAAGCACGATTTCCTGATCCGGCCATATCTGCTTATTGAAAACAATCTCAATCCAGTCGATATATTTTGCCCATATGGAGGGAAGCGACCTTGCCCCGGGAATATGACCGCCCCGGCATTCGCCAACAAGTTTCCAACCATTATAGGCATCTGCCGGACGTACATCCACGAGACAAATATCATTGGCACTCAAACGATCTAAAAGTGTTTTTGTATTGATAACAGAAAAAGAATTCATATGGTTTTATTTAAGTTGACCGGTCAGACCCTATCATTTCAACAGATCATGCTTCTTTGCATTGCAGGTGCTTCGGAGAATCCTAATCAACAATAGTGTTTGAATCTAAATATTTTAACCCTTTCTGCTATTAATCTCTAACCTGTATTATTCATGCTTTTAATTCAGGTCAGATGCGAGGCGTCGAAA